>JBHHVO010000031.1:0-15040 GCA_046754365.1 Phycisphaerae bacterium
CGAAGAGCGCGAACTGGACGAGCGCGGGGACGAGGCCGCCGAGGTGCTGCGCGTGGCGCTGGCGATGGGTGCCGATCGGGGCGTGCACATCAACGACGCGAAGTTCGAGTCGAACAATGAGCTGTTCGCGGCGTACGTCATCGCCAAGGCCGCGCAGCGCGACGCCGACGGCTTCGACCTTATCCTGTGCGGTAAGTACAACATCGATCTCGACAGCGGCGCCGTGGGTCCCGCGGTGGCGGAGTTCCTCGGCTGGCCTCACGTCGGCGCGGTTACCGCGCTCGAGGTGTCCAACGACGGGCGCCGGGTTACCGCCAGGCGGCGGATCGAGGGGGCCGAGGAGGTCGTCGCCTGCGACCTGCCGGTCGTGCTCACGATTGAAAAGGGGCTCGTGGAGCCGCGCTATCCGTCGCTGCCGAACCTTATGAAGGCCAAGAAGAAGCCCGTGGTCGTGTTGACGTCGGCCGACATCCCCGACGTCGATGCGTCATCGGCCGGCACCCACCTGGAGTCCATTACGCCTCCGCCGCCCAAGCCGGCGTGCACGTTCATCGACGGAGAGCCGCAGGACATGGCCAGGGAACTGGTCCGCGTGTTGCGCGAGGAGGCGAAGGTCATCTAACCATGAGCAAGAACGTACTGGTTTTCATCGAGCAGCGAGACGGGCGGATCCTCCCGGCGGCGTTCCAACTCTTGGCGCTCGCGCGGGACCTTGCCGGCCGGACCGGCGGTCAAGCGGAGGCGTGCATCATCGGCAGCAACGTGGCCGGGCTCAACGACACCGTCGCCGCACACGGTGCCGCGAAGATCTACACCGTCGATGACCCGGAGCTGGCGCTGTACCGGCCGATGCCGTATACGTCGGCACTGGCGGCCGTGATCGACGCGGGCAGCCCGAAGATCGTCCTGATTCCCACGACGTTCATGGGGCGCGATCTCGCGTCGCGCGTCGGCGCCCGCAAGCGCGCGGCGCTCATGATCGACTGCACCGACGTTGCGCTCGACGGCGACGACGTCATCGTGACGACCCCGATGTACGCCGGCAAGCTGACGGCGAAGTATCGCCTGTCCCACGACCGGCTGCAGATCGTCACGGTCCGCTCGAACGTGTATCCGGCCGGGGAACCGGGCGACGGCGCCGCCGCTGACATACAGGCCGTCCCCCTGACGCTCACCGATGCCGACAAGCGAATGGTCACGACGGAAGTCGTATCCACGAGCTCGGGCATCAAGGACGTAACAGAGGCGGATATCGTCGTGTCCGGCGGCAGGTCGCTCAAGTCGGAGGACAATTTCAAGATCATCTATGAACTTGCTGAGGTCCTGGACGGCGCCGTCGGGGCGTCGCGCGCGGCGTGTGACGCCGGGTATCAGCCGCACACCCGACAGGTCGGACTAACCGGTAAGGTCGTCACGCCCGCGCTGTATATCGCGTGCGGGATCGACGGTGCGATCCAGCACATCGCGGGCATGCGCGGCAGTAAAGTCATCGTTGCAATCAACACGAAGAAAGAGGCACCGATCTTCAAGCTTGCGACGTACGGATGTGTCGTGGATCTCTTCAAGCTCGTACCGCTGCTTACGGACGCGTGTCGGCGGCTCCAAGGCTAGCAGCGTGTTGACGAGAGTCCAAACGGTGGGTGTGCTATTGGCTCGTGTGACACCGGTCTATTGCCGGTGAAGACACGGGTTTCAAACGCGTGCCCCATGTTTCGGCAACGGACTGCCGGCCATGCCGATCGTCAGTGCGCCCGCGCCGCCGACGCGCATCCGGACACGGCGCTCATGTTCGGCCGTACTTCCCCGGCGACCCGATTCGATTGGTTGTTTATGACAAGACGTGTTCTCCGATGAATCCCCCCGTCATGGCGCTGTTGCTGCTGAGCGGCTGGGGCGCGTTCGCGTATTCGATGCGCCGCCGGTGGCGCCTTATGATGGTCGGTGCGCCCGACGACCGCGGCGGCCACACGCGGCAGCGCGTTCGCGGCGTATGGTATTTCGCCATCCAACAGCTGCGCATGCGGCGGTATCCCCTGGCCGGTGCGGCGCACATGATGATATTCTCCGGGTTCCTGGTATTGCTGCTGCGCTCCGTCATGCTCTGGATACGCGGTTTCTCACCCGACTTTGATTTCTGGGTGTTCGATCTTCATCACGACGTCGGCAAGGTCTACTCCGTGCTCAAGGACGTCTTTGTCGTCCTTGTGATCGTCGGTACGCTCGTATTTCTGTACTACCGACTCGTGGCGCGCCTGCCTCGGATGACACACAGCCGCGAGGCGCTTGTCATCCTGGGGATCATCCTCGTCATGATGGTTGCCGATGTCGTGTATGACGGCGCGACGCTTGTGCGCTCGGCACGCCGGCGCCCCAACAAGGTGTTCGTGGCGGATGCGGGCTACAAGCCGCTCGCGCCGGGAGAGCTTGCGTTCTATGGCTGGGAACCGGCCGGCGGGCTTGCTCAGTTCGCGATCGATGTGTTGCCGGACGGCGGTGTTGTGTTCCTGCAGCACCTGGGGTTTTGGACGCACTCCGTGTTGGTATTGCTGTTTCTGAATCTGCTTCCCTATTCCAAGCATTTTCACGTGATCACGGCCGTCCCGAACGTCTATGCGCGCAGTCTCGATCCGCCGGGCCGACTGGTGCCGATAGACGATATCGAGGGGAGGCTGGAGCGAGAAGAGACGCTCGGTATCCGGCGCATCGACCAGTTCAGTTGGAAATCGATTCTGGATTTCTACACATGCACGGAATGCGGCCGGTGCAGCGACTATTGCCCGGCCACGAAGACAGGCAAGAAACTGTCACCGAAGCATTTCACGATCGATTTGCGAAACTTCCTGTATACGCATGAGACCGCGCTGGTCGCTGACAACACGGTCACGCACGCGGCGACCGCCGATGACGGCAACGCACCGGCCGCGCACCGCAAGGATCTGGTGGATGGCGTGATCGACCCCGAGGTGTTGTGGGCATGCACGACATGCCGGGCATGCGAGCAGGAATGTCCGGTGTTTATCAGTTATGTCGACAAGATCGTGGACATGCGGCGGTACCTCGCGCAGGAACGCGGCGAGTTTCCGGGCACCCTCCAAAGCGCGTTCCGTGGTCTGGACACGAGCGGGAATCCCTGGAGCCATCCCGCCGCCGACCGCGCGGCATGGGCCGACGGACTTGACATTCCAACGCTCGCCGAACATCCCGACGCCGCTGTCATCCTTTGGGTGGGCTGCATGCCATCGTTCGACGAGCGGGCCAAGAAGGTGTCGCGCGCGACGGCGGCACTCATGAAAAAGGCCGGCGTGGCATTCGCCATCCTCGGAACGGAGGAGACGTGCACCGGAGATCCGGCCCGGCGCGCCGGGAATGAATACCTGTTTCAGATGCTCGCGACGCAGAATGTTGAAACGCTCAACCGTTACGGTGCGGAGCAGAAGACCATCGTCACATCGTGTCCGCATTGTTTCAACACGCTCAAGAACGAATACGGTGATTTCGGCGGACATTACAACGTCGTCCACCATTCGCAGTGGCTTGCATCGCTCGTCAAGGCGGGTAAGTTGAAACCCACGACAAGCGTGAACAGGCGCGTCGCGTATCACGATTCGTGCTATCTCGGTCGCCACAACGGCGAGTACGACGCGCCGCGCGACGTGCTCAACGCCATTCCCGGATTGACCCTGCTCGAACCGATCGAGACGCGGGATCGGGGTATGTGCTGCGGCGCCGGCGGGGCCCAGATGTTCAAAGAGGAGGAACCCGGAGACGAACGCGTAAACGTCCGCCGCACCGAGCAACTCCTGAAGACGGCGCCGACCGCGGTCGCGAGCAACTGCCCGTTCTGCATGCGCATGCTGACCGACGGCCTGGCGGAGAAGCAGAAGGAAGACATCGAACCGATGGATATCGCCGAGTTGTTGTATGAGGCTGTAGGGAATGAGGTATCAGGCGAGGCGAACGCGTGAATGCTCGGAGGCAGGAGGGGCTTTCCCACGCCCACATCGATCGACAAGTCGGCGCTCTTGCCGACGGGCGAGGGGAACGCGTACGCCGGGCGGACGGCTCACACGGCCTCAAGCCGGCCGTCACGGAGGGTCCGACAATCTTGGAATTCGGTATTCAGTGTTCGGTATTGCCAGTTTGCGAGGTAACTGATGACGATCGCACGCCGCATGGCCCAATGGGTTGACAAGCTTACCTACGAGGACCTACCCGAGAGGACGGTTCACGAAGTCAAGCGCCGTATCGTTGATTCGCTCGCGACGACGATGGGGGCGTACCGGTCGACGCCCGCGCGCATCGCCCGCGCGAAGGCGATGGCGGTGAATGATCCGCCGCCGTCCGCGACGGTCTGGGGCACGAGGCACCCCACGCCGCCGGACCTCGCCGCGTTCGCAAATGGGACGATGGTGCGGTATCTCGATTACAATGACACGTACTTGAGTCTCGAACCGGCGCACCCGTCGGACAACATTCCCGCGGCCGTCGCGGTGGGGCAGACCGCCGGGAAACGCGGTAGGGACATCATCCTCGCGATCGTCATCGCGTATGAAATCCAGTGCCGGCTCTGTGACGCCGCGAGCCTCCGCGCGGGGGGGTGGGATCATGTAACATACGGCGCGCTGTCGACCGCGCTCGCGGCCGGCAAACTGTGGGGCCTTTCGGTGGAAGCGATGGAGCATGCACTCGGGCTCGCGGGCGTCTGCAACATCACGACCCGCCAGACGCGAACCGGGCAGATTTCGGACTGGAAGGCGTGTGCGTTTGCCAACGCCGCGCGAAACGGCATCTTCGCCGCCGATCTCGCACGGCGCGGCATGACCGGGCCGAACGAAATCTTCGAGGGGCCGAAGGGATTGATGCACCAGCTCGACATCGACGCCGCCCGCGACGTCGTGCTCGGCGGCGCCGGGGACTTCATGATCGACAAAACGTATATCAAGTTCTGGCCCGCGGAGTACCATTCTCAGTCGGCGATCGACGCGTGTCTGCAGCTTCGCCCACAAATCGAACGCAAGGACATTGTCAAGATCGACATCAAGAGCTTCGAGGCCGCCGTGAGCATCATCGGCAGCGAGCCCGAGAAGCTCAGACCCACATCACGCGAAACCGCGGACCATTCCATGTTCTACTGCTGCGCGGCGGCGCTGCTCGACGGCGACGTGACGCTTGCTACGTTCAATGCGGATCGGCTGCGTGATCCGAAGGTGCTCGATCTGATTGATAGGACGACCATCGTCGAAGACCCGGCCCTGAACCCGGACTATCCCAAGGGCATCCCGAACGACATCACGATCACATGTGCGGACGGCACGACCGTGAACCGCCGGGTGGACTTCCCGAGAGGACATGCCGAGAATCCCATGACCGACGACGAAGTCGTGGCGAAGTTTCGCCGTATGGCGGAGGGCGTCGTGACGGCGTCAACGGCCGACGGGATCCTCGATCAGGCGTGGCGGTTCGATGCGCTCGAGGATGTCGCGCCGCTGTTTGGTTTTCCGGTGATCGATGCGTAGCGGCGTGCCGCCCCCGCGCGCCCGGCCGTTGGCCTTGTGGTTGGTGCCCTCGGACCGTGGCAGCCGGGTCGCACGGACCCACTGCCTGAGATAGGATACACCGCATGACCGGTCAGACGGACAACGTGAGCGATCATCCCGCGCGCATCGCGCTGTTCCCCGGCGCGTTTGATCCGGTCACGCACGGACACCTGGATATCATCGGACGGGCCGCGGGGCTTTTCGAGCGGCTCGTCGTGGCCGTCGGCAGGAATCCGCTCAAGGAACACGTGTTCACGCCCGAGGAACGTCAGGCGATGCTCGTCGCGCACACCCGCCGCTGGCCGAACGTCGAGGTGCCGATCTACCGTGACCTGACCGTCGATTTCGCGCGGCGGATCGGCGCCGACGTCATCATCCGCGGCATCCGCGACGGCGCGGACCTCCGCGCCGAGCTGGAAATCGCGAATACCAACCTCATCATCAGCGGTATCGAAACCATCTTCCTGATGACCAGCCACCAGCACGTGCTGACATCGAGCACGCTCATCAAGCAGATTGTTGAGATGGGCGGCGCGGACATCCAACAACTGTCCAAGCTCGTACCGGCCGATGTGGCCAAGCGACTCGAGGACAAGCTCCGGCCGTCGGCGGGCGCATGACCGTGATACGATCGGCGCCGTGTCGGCAGCTCATCGGGGAGGCGGTGGGGCCGACGTCCAGACCACGTGTCGCGCGACGCGGCGCCGCGTGCGCGTTCCGGCGCGATTGATTCGTGATGCCGTATACCGATCTACAATCTTTCCTTCGCGCCCTCGACGAGCGGGGCCAGCTCAAACGCATCTCGGTGGAAGTCGATCCGATCCTTGAGATCGCGCAGATTGCCGATCGCGTGTCCAAGATGCCGGCGGCGGGCGATGCGCCGGCCCCACCGACGGATCCCGCGCATGGCCAACGCGGCGGCCATGCGCTCGTCTTCGACGACGTCAAAGGCGCGTCGTGTCCGGTCGCGATCAATGTCTTCGGCAGCTACGAGCGTATGCGCCTCGCGCTCGGCGTCGAAAGCTTTGACGCGCTCGCCGACCGCGTGCAGCACCTCGTGAAACCCGAAATGCCCACGACGCTCATCGACAAGATGAAAAAGCTCCCCGAGCTCGCCCGCATCTCCGGCTTCGCCCCGCGAACCGTGAAACGCGGCATGTGCCAGCAGGTCGTCCATACGGACGACGCCAACCTGTTCGATCTCCCCGTAATCCAGTGTTGGCCGCACGACGGTGAGCCGGGCTACGGCCTCAAACCCGCCGACTATACCGATGGCACGGGGCGCTACATCACGCTCGGCGCCGTCGAGACCAAAGACCCCGACACCGGCACGTACAACCTCGGCATGTACCGCATACAACTCTTCGGCGAAAAGCTCGCGGCGGCCCACTGGCATGTGCATCACGACGGCGCGCGCATCTGTGCGGCCTACGCTCGGCGCGGCGAGAACATGCCGATGGCCGTCGTGCTCGGCGGCGAGCCCGTGCTGCCGTATGCGGCCACGTGTCCCCTGCCGCCCGACGTGAGCGAGTTGCTGTTCGCCGGGTTCCTCAACGGCCGCGGGATCGAGCTCGTGCCGTGTCGCACGGTGCCCCTCGACGTGCCGGCCAGCGCCGAGATCGTCATCGAGGGCTGGGTCGATCCCACGGACATGCTGATCGAGGGTCCCTTCGGCGACCACACGGGTTTCTATTCCCTCGCGGACCGCTACCCCGCGTTTCACATCACCGCCATCACCCACCGCAAGGAGCCGGTGTATCCGACGACCATCGTCGGGATGCCGCCGCAGGAGGACTACTACCTCGGCAAGGCGACCGAGCGGGTGTTCCTGCCGCTGCTCAAGATGCTCATTCCGGATATCATCGACTACGCCCTGCCGATGTTCGGCGCGTTCCACAACTGCGTCTTCGTCAAGATCCGCAAGGCCTACCCGATGCAGGCCCGCAAGGTCATGAGCAGCATCTGGGGCGCCGGGCAGATGATGTTCTCGAAGATGATCGTCGTCGTCGACGACGACGTCGATGTCCACGACGAACAACAAGTCCTGTTCCACATGTGTGCCAACACCGACTGGCGCCGCGACACGATGATCGTCGATGGACCGTGCGACATCCTCGACCACGCGACGCCGCACCTCGGCACAGGCGCCAAGATCGGCATCGACGCGACCCGAAAGATCCCGGGCGAAGGCAACGTTCGCGATTGGCCCGAGAAACTCGAAATGAGCCGGGACATCCAAGCGCTCGTCGAGCGGCGCTGGGACGAATACGGCCTGTAGGGCCCGGTCTCACGCGTGTCGGATCGCGGGCGGGCCGGGTTTCCGCCGTCCGGCGTTTCGTCGGTGCCGCGTACGACGGCTGCGGCGGGTCAAGCGCAGCGGGCCTCCGGGGCACGCGCAGCTCCGCGTCCAAGTGATCCATGCCGCGGCCGTGTCGAACGTATCAATCCGGACGCGATCACCGGCCGGCCTGCCGGGATGATCGTAGCGGGGATCGAATCGCGCGGCGCGCAACGGTTGGCAACCGTTGCCACACCACCGAACTCGGCGCCACGTCACCGAACCCCCGGGCCACGCTACGGAAACCCGGGCCACACGGCGGCTTGAGTGGGACGCGGCGTTCGAGTAGGATCAGTGCATCCTGCTGAGGGTTTTTCGGGGGAATGCACACGGCGCGGGGCGGCGCATAAATGGGAGCCAAACGACGATGCCAGAACAACACAAACGAACGAGCGTGATCGCATCGCTCACGATCGGCCTCATCGCGGCCGCGGGGCTGTGCGGCGCGTGGGTCGCGGGCGACGAGCGCGACGCGGATCGCAACGCCGGTCACGCCATCTCCATTGCGGGTGACACCTACGTCGCGCACATCGCGCTGCTCGCCCATGACGAGCTCGGCGGGCGCGGCACCGGGTCGGACGGCATCGACATCGCGGCCGGCTACATCGCGGGGCAGTTCGCCGCCGCCGGGCTCGAGCCGGGCGGCCCCGACGGCACGTACTTCCAGCCGTTCACGATCCCCCGCGGCGGCACGCTACAGGACACGACGGAACTCGTCATCGATGGTGCGGATGTTCAGGCCGAGCTCCGCACCGACTTCATGCCGTTCGGGTTCTCCACGCCCGGATCGTTCGAAGGCGACGTCGTGTTCGCGGGCTACGGCATCACCAATCCGGACAAGGACTACGACGACTACGCCCGGCTCGACGTGACCGGCAAGGTCGTGTTGATGCTGCGACGGGAGCCGCCCGGGTGGTCGGACGGCCCGGGTTTCACGCAGCACGCGACGTTCAGATCCAAGGTGTCGCTTGCGGCCGACAAGGGCGCCGTGGCCGTGCTCATCGTGAACCAGGACCCGGGGGATGACGGTTCGGACGACCTCATGCCGTTCCGCCCCGGGGGCGAGACGTACGGCATCCCCGCGATCCATGTCAAACGCAGCTTCGGTGAGAAACTGCTTGCGCCCGCGAGCTCGACGAGCCTCGGCGAACTGCAACGCAGGATTGATGAAACGGGCCGGCCGGTCTCCGCGGCGCGCGTGCACGTGCGCGGGCGTGTTGACTACAAGGTCAACGAAATCGTCGCGCGCAACGTCATCGGCGTCCTGCCCGGCACGGGACCGCACGCCGACGAGTACGTCGTCATCGGCGGCCACTATGATCACCTCGGTAATCGTCGCGGCAACATCCACAACGGCGCCGACGACAACGCGTCCGGCACCGCAGGCGTCATCGAGGCGGCCAAGGCGCTCGCGCAGATGCCGTACCGTGATCGAAGCGTCATCTGCATGACATTCACCGGCGAGGAGATGGGCCTGCTCGGCAGCGCGCACTTCACCAACGATCCCACCGTGCCGATCGACGCCATCGTCGCGATGCTCAATATGGACATGATCGGTCGGCTCGACAGCGACACGGAGGCGAACAAACTCGCGATCCAGGGGCTCGGCACCGGCGACGCGTTTCAAGCGATCGTCGACGAACGCACCAGCGCCGCCGGCATCGACTTCATCCCCGACCCCAGCGCCCGAGGCCCGAGCGATCACGCGTCGTTCTACAACGCGGGCGTGCCGTCGCTCTTCTTTTTCACCGGCGTCCACAGCGACTACCACCAGCCCGGCGACGACACGGAAAAGATCAACGCCGCCGGCGGCGCCAAGATCGCCGAACTCGTGTGCAACATCGCGCTGGACCTCATCAACCGTGAGACCGCGCCGCAATACGCCGTCGTCAACGAGCGGGCGAACATCTTCCGCGGCGCGTTCGGCCGGCCGGGGCGCGGCGGCGTCGTCATGGGCATCTTTCCCGATCGGGATGACGACCCGGACAAGCCGGGCTGGCGCGTCGCACGGGTGATGGACGGCGGCGGCGCCGCCAAGGCGGGCATGAAAGACGGCGACAGCATCATCGACATCGACGGACGTCCGATCAATGGACTCGCCGACTATCGCGACGTCACCGGCGACAAGAAACCCGGTGATGTCATCGCGGTCAAAGTACAACGCGGCGACGCGCAGATCGTGCTTAACGTCAAGCTCGCCGCGCGCGGCGGCTAAACGGCGCGAAAGGGCACGTCGCACGTGATATGCCGGCGTGTGTCCTGCACCATGGCCCAACGGCCATGGGCATGTCGCTACATGATGGGCAGTGCCGCGCAAGGTCACCTGTAGCGCAGGCTTCCAGCCTGTACGAGCTGCAATGACGAAGCAGGCAACATGCCTGCGCTATCGGTTTGTGACGACATGGCGCTGTACTGCTCAGCCCGTCGGGCATGCGTGTAAGGCGCGGGATCATGTGGTCCCGCCCCGTTCGCGCGGCGCACCACGGTATCGTATGAGGTTGATCCAGGTGGATCACATCCAACTGGGTCCCTTGATCCGACAATAACCCAGATGACTTTCGGAAAACCAGGCGAATCCTTATGAACAACCACCACCGACGTACATGGATCCTTTCCGTGCTGACCGCTGTCGCCCCGCTTGCGGGCTACGGCTGCGCGACGCATACGGCCGGCATCGACCCGGCGTTGTTCCAGGCGCACATCGACTACCTCGCCGCCGATGATCTCGAGGGTCGCGGGCTCGGGTCCCGCGGCATCGACCTCGCGGCCGACTACATCGGCAAGCAATTCGGCGCGCTCGGCCTCAAGCCGCTCGGCGACAACGGCACGTTCTTCCAGACCTTCGACATGACGCTGCAACGCGAGCGCACGGGCCAGAGCCGCCTCGCATTCGGCGCGTCGTCGTCGTTGCCCGGTCCCGAGTTCGTACCGCTCGCGTTCTCGTCCGACGCCGCGTTCGACGGCGACGTCGTGTTCTGCGGCTACGGCATCGTCGCACCCGATCGACAGTGGGACGACTTCGCCGACATCGATGTCGACGGCAAGGTCGCGCTCATACTCCGGGGTGAACCGCCGTCATGGGCCGATGACAACGGCTTCCCGTCGCGAAACGCCATGCTGCGCAACAAAGTCTACAACGCCAAAGATCGCGGCGCGGTCGCCGTACTCCTTGTCAACCAGGCGCCGGACGACGGGGAAGCCGACAAGCTCATCACGTTCGACGCGAACCGCGCCGACGCATACGGACTGCCCGCCATGCACGTCGCGCGCGCGACCGTCGAGCCGCTCCTCGCCGCGGGCGGTCTGGCCTCGCTTGACGGGCTCCAAGCGGTCCTCGACGCCGGCCACACGTCGTCCGGACCCGTCGCGGGCGTCACCGCCGCCGGGCAGGCCGTCTTCAAAACACGCAGCGCCGCGGTCCGCAACGTCGTCGGCATGATCCCGGGGCAAGGACCCCACGCCGACGAATATGTCGTCATCGGCGCACACTACGACCACCTCGGCATCCGCACGCCGATGATGCGCAGGTTCAAGCAAGGCAAGCTCGTAGCCGACGCCGGCGAACCGCAAATACACAACGGCGCCGACGACAACGCGTCCGGCACGAGCGGCTTGATGGAGATCGCGCGACGCTTCAGCGAGGGCCCGCCGCCCGAGCGCGGCATCGTCTTCATCGCGTTCACCGCCGAGGAGACCGGCCTCCACGGAAGCAAGCACTTCGTCGACAACCCGCCGGTCCCGCTCGACGACATCGTCGCGATGCTCAACATGGACATGATCGGGCGCCTCGAGCCCGGCAAGAACACGGTTCAGGTCTTCGGCATCTCAACCGCGCCGCAACTCGAGCGGATCACGAAGCGAGCCGCCAGGCGCGTCGGCCTCAAGATCGCGCCGAGCCCCGACGCCGGCGGCCGCAGCGACCACGCCGCGTTTGTCCGCAACGAAATCCCCGCGATGCACTTCTTCACCGGCAACCACAGCGACTACCACAAACCCTCCGACGACAGCGACAAGATCAACGCGCCGGACGGTGCACGCGTCGCGACGCTCGTCTACCACGTCGCACGCGGCATCGCACGCGCCGACGGAGGGCTCGCGTTCCGGGCGCCCAAGCGAGACAAACAGGCCCAGCCCGAAGGCACGCCGACCTACCGCGTCGTCATGGGTCTCACGCCCGGCTACGGCGATGACGGCAAGCCCGGCATGCCCGTCGACGCCGTCAATCCCGACGGGCCCGCCGACCTGGCCGGCATGAAGGGCGGCGACCGCGTCGTCGCCATCGGCGGCAAGCCCGTCGCCAACATCTACGATTACATGGCCGCCACAAGACGCAACAACCCGGGCGACACCGTCGAGGTCGTCGTCCTTCGAGACGGCAAGGAACACCGGCTTAACGTGACACTCTCCGGTGCCCGATAGGCCCTACCGCGCGACCGTGCCGCCCGCCACGCGGCCGCCACCGGCGCGCGCCGAGACACGAAACAACGGGACCACCACCCGTGCCCCACCGACCCAGTGCCCTCACGACGACCGATGCCCGTGGGCGCGTGGCGTCCATGTTCGACCCGTACACCCTGCACGTGCTTCGGCGGCACGATGTCATACCGGCCGAACCACTCGCCGACATCGCAGCCGCCGTCGGCAGCGGATTGACGCGGCTTGCGCGGGTCTGTCTCGTCGTGGGCGTGGTGTGTGCGCTGCCCGGCGTGATTGCGTTTGTCGTACATGTGGTTCGGATCATTCGGGCCGGCAGCATGGTCTGGCCCCTGCCGATGTGGCTCCTGCTCGCGAACGCGTGGGTGGTTCCGTTTGCGATTTGGATCGCTGCATGTCACGCGCGGAAACGCCACATCCGCTCCGTCATGCTCAAGCATCTCCGCTGTCCGCATTGCGGGTTCGACATCCGAGGCCTGCCGGTGGACCCCGCGGACGGCGCCACCGTCTGCCCGGAGTGCGGCTGCGCATGGCCGCTCGCCCGCGCGGAAACCGCAACCGCGGGGTGATGCGCGGGCCGGTGGCCACGCCCATTCGAGCGCGGACCCTTGACGGCGACGACTCGTTTCGCGATAAGACGATGCCTTGCGCGCGCGGCGGAACAGTCCCACACGGAACTATGTACCATACCGACCAACATCGCGACGACCGCCCGGCCGACACACACCGCGTCGACATCCGTGTCCGCTACGCCGAGTGCGACGCGATGGGCCACCTCCACCACGCCAGATACTGGGACTATTTCGAGCAGGTCCGCACGGAACTCCTCCGCAGAAACGGCATCCGCTACCGCGACCTCGAGGCCCAGGGCGTGTTCTTCGTCGTCTACAAGGCCGAGTGCAAGTACCTTCGTCCGATCCGCTACGACGACGTCGCCACCGTATCCACGACCGTCACGAGAATCACCCGCACCCGCGTCGACCACGCTTACGAAATCCACACCGGCGCCGACCAACCCGACACGCGCGCGCTCGCGTGCCGCGCCGCCACAACCCTCGCCTGCGTCGGACCGGACGGCAGGCCCATCACCATGCCCGACGCACTCTGGGCCTCCGCCGCGGCACGCCGGTAACGCCGTAGCCCGGCCTGCCGTCACGCGCCGGTGCCCCACCCTTGCGAAGCAACCGCGGGGCAACCACACAAGCGATGCGGTCATGACTACGCATAGGAGCGCCATGCATCGGCACAGGCCGACAACGAACTCGCCGCTCGGTCCGGACCGGTCACGGTTTTTCAGTGGCGGTCCGGCAATTCCACATGGGTGGAGGTGCGCGGTACCCGCGCAGCGAGGGCCCGCACCAGGGCGTGATCGTGCGGCCGGCGACGACGGCGAGCAGGCATGCTATGCTACGGTTTGCCTGGAGCCCTGCGCCGGGTCGGTTCGCGCCGCGGGGGTTCCGCCGATCAGGCACGCCACCCGGGCCCGCCGCGGGACATGGCGGACGCAGTGGGTTCCGCCGGATCCCGAACCTTGAACGGCGCCTGCCCGTACGTTGCGTCGTGGATTCGCGAACGGATGGTCACCCATGGCCGCATCGCCGACGAATGACACGTATGCACCGCGCGGCGGCGTCCGTCTGACGTTGCACGTGCGCCGGTCGATTTCGCTCGTGGGCGTACCGCTTGCGCTGTGCGGCTGCGGTGGGGGGACCGGTGGACCCGCGGGCGGCGACGTCGGCGGCGCGCAGCCTCCACCCGGTCCGCACGTCTGGTATCGTCCGACGGTCGAAACAACGTGGCAATGGCAGCTTCAGCCCGGCGCGGATGGCCGGATCAACACCGGGTACGACGTCGACGTGTACGACATCGACCTGTTCGACTCCGATCCAGCGGTTGTGGCCGGCTTACAGGCGTCCGGGCGGAACGTGATCTGCTACTTCTCCGCCGGATCGTTCGAAGACTTCCGATCCGACGCGGGCGCGTTTCTGGCCGAGGAGTTGGGAAACCCCCTCGAGGGTTTCCCGGACGAACGATGGCTCGACATCCGTTCGGACAACGTTCGCCGGATCATGCTGCTCCGGCTGGACTTGGCCGTACAGAAGGCCTGCGACGGTGTCGAGCCGGACAACATGACCGGTTTCGCGAACGACACCGGGTTCGACCTGACGGCCGACGACCAGCTCGCCTACAACCGCTTCATAGCCGACGCCGCGCACGAGCGCGGGCTTGCCGTCGGCCTGAAGAACGATCTCGATCAGGTGGTCGACCTGGTCGATTCGTTCGACTTCAGTGTCAACGAACAATGCCACGAGTTCGACGAGTGTGACCTGCTGTTGCCGTTTATCGACGCCGGCAAGCCCGTGTTCAACGCCGAGTACGACACCAGATTCATCACTGACGAACACCTGCGCAGCGGCATGTGCGCCGACGCGCTCGCGCTCGGGCTGCGCACGCTCGTCCTGCCCGTCGCCCTGGACGATTCCGTTCGCTTCTCGTGCGATCGGTGACTTCGCTCAGCCGTGTGTAGCGTCCCGTGCACACATCGCCGCATCATCGTTGGCGCATCCTTACGATGACAGCGCCGGGTGCCTTGCGGCTGGGTGGCATGGCCAAGCGACGGGTGGCATGGGCAAGCAGCAGCTTGTCCGTGTCTCCCGGTGTCCGACGCGCACGCCAGGGCGCCCGTCCCCCCCGCGTGCGAGCCCGCCGACCTCAACACCGACGGCGCCGT
>JBHHVO010000032.1:0-15027 GCA_046754365.1 Phycisphaerae bacterium
TCGGCGGGGGCCTCGCCCTCCCTTACGCACGGCTCGGCGGGAGCCTCGCCCTCCCTTACGCGCAGGTCGGCGGGGGCCTCGCCCTCCCTTACGCACGGCTCGGCGGGAGCCTCGCCCTCCCTTACGCGCAGGTCGGCGGGGGTCTCGCCCTCCCGGTCTTCACACGTTCTGAGGGTCGCACATCGATCACGACGATGGTCTGCGTTGCTGCTCCATTGAACGACCGCTGAACCGGCCATGTGCCGCTCCTTTCTCCGACCGGGCGGAACCGCGCCGCCCGCGGCCGGACAAAAAGAAAACCCGGTGCGCCACGGCCAGTGGCACACCGGGATCAACGGCATCACAACAGCGTCAGACCGCGGCAGCGGACACGTCCGTGCGCGGGATGACATCGCCATTGGTCAAGGTGCCCCAACACCGTGGGCACGACATCACCAATGCGACTGCGGGCAGGTTTTCTGGCTTACGGATCGTCCTACTAGCCGCGCCTTCTCCGCGCGTCGGCGCCGCGGCGATGAACCGACGAGGCATCGGTAGCCCCGCAGTCAACACCTGACGCGAACGTGCGCGAATGGCCGTTGCGGCGTTCGTCCCCGATCACAGCGGCGGGTCCGCGGTGGTTTCGCACCACCTTCCCTCTTGGCCGTCGTCCGAAGAACACGGACCACGGCGCACCTGCAATCGCGACCTATTCAATTGTCAACCGGTGGCGGCGCGCCACCACGCGGCGGGGCGTCGATCGGGCGCAAGACCCGGGCTTCGCAGGTCCGTCGGCGGACGTGCGCGCCGCAGGGGTCATGGCGCGCCGGGACACCATCACTGCGCGGACGCTAGCGGCGGCGCGCACGCATGTCAAGGCTGCTCAGCGCTGTGCGTTATGCTTCGGGGGACGACGCAGGCGATCGATGTGTCCCGCGCTCGCCGGCACACCGCTCGGGCGACACGGCCCGAGCATGATCGCACCGGTCCGCTACGACCGGCGCCGTCTCATCGCGCACACGCCGAGCACCGACACCAGCATCACCGGGAGCATGCCGAGTCCGCAGAAGTTGAAACTGAGCGCCGGCGCGGGATCGATCGTGACGACGGGCGGCACGGGGTCGATGGTCACGACCCCGTCGCAGTCGGCCGGATCATCCCAGAACGCGCACGCATCACATTCGACGTCGATAAAGTCCTGTGGCGTGTCGTTGCTGCTGAACGGCGTCAAGCTCAGCGTGTCCAACGCCACGGCGCTGCCGAAGAAGTCGACCCACCCCAGCGTTCGAAACCCGTCGCCGTCGTCCGCGAACGAAATGAAACCGGCCGCCTCGCCGTTGAAAAACACGTTCCCGTCGGCGTCGACGAAGCTGTCGCCGAGGATGACGTCGTCACCGGTCACGAGCACGAGTTCGCCGGTGGACGACAAGACGACGAACTCCGTGTTGGACGCGTTTACGAGATCACACACCGACGAGGATTCCGAATCCACGAACACGTCCCACGGGACGTCCTGGGCGAAGGCGGACGGGGCGGTCCATGCAACGGTGGCCGCGACGACCAAGAAGGATCGACGCGCGAAAGACACGGCGAAGCGGACACGATGGGTTACCATGACAATGCCTCCGGTGCGCCCGAGCGTTGGTTCGGGCGTCGCTGCTGCGCCGGCAGTATGCCATAAAGCGGTCCGCCCGGCCAGGGGATGCCCCGCGAATCGAGATCGCGGTGTGCACCCGGGGCGTACGGCCCGCTCGATCGAGCGAGGCGCGACGCAGCGCTCGACTACACCGGCCCGATCTGACCGCGAATCTCGCCGTTCGGATTCGCGTTCGTGCTGATCTCGACATAGAGGTCGCCGGCGAGCAGGTCCTGCACGATCGCGGCGTCGATCGACCACGTCCCGCCGACCATCGTAACGCCCGGCGTGAACGCCTCGGTGAAATCGAACACGACCGGCCCGTTCGTGCCGGGCGAGCCCATGCGCAGGAACGCCCCGATGATCTCGCTCTGCAGCCCGTCCACGGTCACGCTGTACGAGAGCACGGTCTGATCCTCGCTCAGGCCGAACGTCGCCGATCCGGTCGCGGTCGTGTCGACGCCGCCGGCGCCGGCGCCGCTGAACACGTCCGCCCCGGTCATCGTCGCCGTAAACGGCGTCTCGTTGTCGATCGGCTGAGCGGGCGGCGGCCCGGTCGTGCACGCGCCCACCATGACGCACAGCGTCCCGACGAGCCCGGCCGTTACATCAAGTTTCATGGATTCCATCTCTCTCGTTGTGTTCGTGAAACGTCAACCCCGCGGTCCAAGTCGGCCCCGCGCTGCGGCCGGCACCGGCGCTCCGACGCACAGACATCCTGTGCCCGGCGTACGGCCCCCCCTCGTCGCGCCGATCCGACCTCCGGACGACGCAGCGCCCATTATCACGCAACGCCGATGCGACGGCAAGGACGTGTGGCCGGTCGGCGGTTGCATCCAAACCCACACACGATGTACGTTGCGGCGATGAATCTCTATCGCTGTATCCAACCCGACGGACCGCTCGACGCCGACATCGCCGTCCCGGGCTCCAAGAGCATCTCGAACCGTGCGCTCGTGACGGCCGCGCTCGCGGACGGTACGACCCTGCTGACCAACGTGTTGATCGCTGAGGATACGCGCCTCATGATCGACGGGCTCGCGTCGCTCGGGGTCTCGATCACGGTGGACGCCCACACACACCGCGTCGAGGTCACCGGCTGCGGCGGTCACGTGCCCGCGGACGAAGCCGACATCTTCTGCGGGAACGCGGGCACGGTCATGCGTTTCCTCGCGGCGGTCGCGGCGGTCGGCCACGGACGCTACCGGCTCGACGGCGTCCCGCGGATGCGCGAGCGACCGATCCGCGCGCTCGCGGATGTGCTGCAAGCGCTCGGCGCCGGGATTGCGTTTCCCTCGGCCGACGGGTTCCCGCCGGTCGAGATACGCGCGAGACATCTCACCGGCGGGCACGTCGCGTTCGACACGCCCGAGTCGAGCCAATTTGTCAGCGCGGTCCTGCTCGCGGGCCCGTATGCGCGGCGGGACGTGTTGATCGACGTCCGCGGGGCCGTCACGAGTGCGCCGTATTTGACCATGACCACCGCCGTCATGGACGCGTTCGGTGTCGCCGTCGTCGAGCGATACCACGAACACGGCGCCCGCTTCATCGTCGAGGCGTCGCAGCGGTATACGGGCCGCACGTACGCGATCGAGCCGGACGCGTCCAACGCGATGTACTTCCTCGCCGCGCCGGCGATCGCGGGCGGTCGCGTAACCGTCAAGGGTCTCGGCACCGAGAGCATTCAAGGCGATGTGGGCTTCGTGGATGTGTTGGAGCGGATGGGATGTCGCGTGCGCCGCGGGCCGTCGGAGCTCACCGTGGCCGCCCCCGAATCCGAAGCGCCGCTGCGCGGTGTCGACGTCGACCTCAACGACATGCCGGACACCGCGCCGACGCTCGCGGTCCTGGCGGTGTTCGCGACCGGCAGCACGACCATCCGGAACGTCGCGAACCTCCGCGTCAAGGAGACCGACCGCATCACCGCGCTCGCGACCGAGCTGACCAAGCTCGGCGCGTCGGTCGATGAGCGCGACGACGGCTTGACGATCCATCCGCCGACGGCGGTCGCGCCGGCCGCGATCGACACGTATCGCGACCACCGCATCGCCATGAGCTTCGCCCTCGCGGGCCTGCGATGTCCCGGGCTCGTGATCCATGACCCCGACTGCTGCGCGAAGACCTGCCCCGACTTCTTCACCCGCTGGACGCGAATGGTGACACCGGCCTAGCGTGGATCATCCTCCTTCCTCCACGCCGTTACGACCGCGGCTCGGATGATCCAGCGATGCACGTACGACGCCGCACTGCGGGACAGGCCCGTGCACCGACGCGTCCGGATCCGGGGTGTAGCGTGCGTGTCGGCGCCGCGGGCGGTATCATGCCCGTCATGTGGATCGCAAAAGAGGGTTGGCGCGAGATCGTCGTGTCGGGCGTCGTGCTCGGCGCCGGCGGCGCGGTGGCGGCGGCGTGGCTGCATTGGGCGGCGGCGGTGCCGTTCGCGGCGGTCTGGATGTGGGTGCTCATGTTCTTCCGAGACCCGGACCGGCGCGGCCGTTTCCAAGCGGGCGAACTCTGCGCCCCGGCGGACGGGACGATAACGGACATCACGCGACTCGATCACTACGAACCGCTCGGCGGTCCCGCGACGCGGATCGGAATCTTTCTGAGCCTCTTCAACGTACATGCGAACCGCATGCCGTGTTCGGGCACGGTCCGATCGCTCGTGTACCGCACCGGCGCGTTCCACGACGCGCGGAGCCAGGCCGCGCGCACGAACAACGAAGCGAACACGCTGCTCGTCGAGCCGCGCGGACCGATCCCGGGGCCCGTCGAGGTGCGGCAGATCGCGGGGCTCGCGGCCCGGCGCATCGTTTGTCACGCCGCCAAGGATCAATACCTCCCGATCGGCGCGCGGTTCGGCATGATCAAGTTCGGCTCCCGGACGGAACTCGTGATCCCGCGCCGGCAAGGTACACGCATCATGGTCGACGTCGGCGACAAGGTCCGCGCCGGGCTTTCCGTTGTCGCCCGCCAACCGGTGGCGATCGACGCCGCAGCGCCCAGCGAACCCGCCGCCGAGCCGGACCGGGTCTGCGTACCGTCCACCGGACATGACCGCTGAGCATCGCACCATGCCCATCGTCGCAAAACTAGCTCGTGGTCGCCGCCAGCGGCGCGGCCCGCGCCGGCTCAAGTCCGTGCGCACGATCCCCGCCCTGCTCACGCTCTCGAACCTGGTGTGCGGGTTCGCGGCGATCCACTTCGGGCTTCAGGGCATGTACGACTACGGCGCGGGCGTGCCGAGTTCCGACGTCATCACCGGCCACAGCGCGCTGTTGGAACGCATGCTGCCGTCGCTCATCTCCGTCGGCGCCGGACTCATCATCCTCGGCATGGTGTTCGATTCCGTCGACGGGCTCGTCGCACGCATGACGCGGAGCACGACGGATTTCGGCGGGCAACTTGATTCCCTCGCGGACGTCGTCACGTGTGGCGTCGCGCCGGCCATCCTCATGA
This sequence comes from Phycisphaerae bacterium, assembly GCA_046754365.1. GTDB lineage: Bacteria > Planctomycetota > Phycisphaerae > UBA1845 > UBA1845 > JBHHVO01. The sequence goes on from JBHHVO010000032.1 coordinate 5,075, forward strand.
TCGCCTACATGCACCAGGAGCTCAAAAGCCTGGACATGAGCCTGTCCCCCCTCAGTGCGGACACCATGGGGCGAGCCGTGTGGGTCTCGGCGGCCGTGTATGTCGCCTGCGCCGCCGTACGCCTCGCGCGGTTCAACGTGGAACACGCGACGGCGGAGTACGACCCGGCCACGTTCCGCGGCCTGCCAAGCCCCGGCGCCGCCAGCATGATCGTGACCGCTTTGATCTGTCTCGAACAGGCTCGGGAATACGGCATCGCCGTGCCCGGCGGCATGCGCGTGCATGCGATACCCGCGACGACCGTCGTCTACCTCATGCCCGTGTTGGCGCTCGGCAGCGGGCTGCTCATGGTGAGCCGCGTCCGCTACCGCAAGCTCTCGGCCATGCTGCAAGGCAAGCGACCGTTCGGCCAGCTCATCCTCATGATCCTGCTCTTTGCGATATTCTGGCCGTTCAAGGCGTTCTTCTTAACGCTCCTCGTGGTCGTCTACGGCGTCAGCGGACCCGCGGAGTTCATCGTGCGGAGGCTGCACGCGCGGCGGTCCGCGGACGCCGGCGCCACCGCGGCCGCCACACCGGTGGACGCCGACACACACAAAACGGCCTGACAAGCGCAGCACGTATGACCGCACCGGACCATAACCGCACAACCGTACGCGTACGTTTCGCGCCGTCGCCGACCGGCTACCTGCACGTCGGCGGCGCGCGGACCGTGCTATTCAACTGGCTCCTCGCCCGCAAGTCCGGCGGCGCCCTCATCCTCCGCATCGAGGACACCGACCGCCGCCGCCACGTCGACGACGCCGTCGCGAACATCCTCGACGACCTGCGGTGGCTCGGCCTCACGTGGGACGAGGGGCCCGACGTCGGCGGCGCCCATGGCCCCTACTGCCAGAGCGAACGCCTCGATCGCTACAACACCCACATCCAACGCCTGCTCGAATCCGGCGACGCGTACTACACCTGGGAGACACCGGAAGCGTTGCAGGCCATGCGCGACGCCGCCAGGGCCGAGAAACGCAACGTCGCGTATGTCAGGCCCGATCCGACGCCGACCATCGAAGCCGGAAAGCGGGCCCGGGCGGACGGGCGCCCGGTCGTCGTCCGGTTCAAGATGCCCGACGCCGACATCACCGTCGCGGACGACATCCTCGGCGACGTGACCATCACCGCCGATCGGCTCGAGGACTTCGTCATCCAGAAAAGTGACGGCTATCCCACGTACCACCTCGCGTGCGTCGTCGACGACGCCCTCATGAACATCACGCACGTGCTCCGCGGACAGGAGCACCTCATGAACACGCCCAAGCACGTCGCGATCCAGCGGGCGCTCGGCGTGCCCACCCCGCGATACGCCCACCTCCCGATCATCGTCAACATGGACGGCTCGAAGATGAGCAAGCGCGACAAGGCCAAGGCCGTCCAACGCGGCGAGCGGCCGCCGGAGATCGACGTCCACGACTTCCGCGTCGCCGGGTATCTGCCCGAGGCCCTGCTCAACTTCATCGCGCTGCTCGGCTGGTCGCCGGGCGACGACCGCGAGCACCTCTCGCTCGACGACATGGTGTCGGCGTTCACGATCGATCGCATCGGCAAGACCAGCGCCAGGTTCGACCGACAGAAGCTCGTCGCGCGCAACACCGCGTGGGTCGCCGCCGTGTCGCCCGACAGGCGGCTCGACGCGTTTTGCGACTACCTCACCGTCAACCGGGCCGCCACACCGGTCACCCCGACGGCGCCCGACGCCGGCCCGCCGCCGGTGCAAGCCGCCCGCGCAACGCCGACCGGCGTGCCCGTCATGGATCGTGCCACGTGCGCGAAAGTGCTGGACGCGTGCGGCGGGTTTCGCACGTTCGCCGACGTGCTCGAGAAAACGCGATTCCTCTTCACCCCGGATGACGCGATCCGTTACGAACCCAAGGCCGTCAAGAAGGCATTGAGCCGAAACGACGGCGCCGGCTACGCCATGCTCGCATCCCTGCAACCCAGGCTCGACGCCCTCGCCGCGTGGACGCCCGAAGCGCTCGAAGCCGTCTTCGCCGCCGTGTGCCGCGACCGCGACACGAAGCTCGGCAACGTCGCCCAACCCGTCCGCGTGGCCGTCACCGGCACCCTGGTGAGCCCGTCGATCTACGACACATTGGTCCTGCTCGGCAAGCAGCGGACCCTCGCGCGGATCGCGCGGTGTCTTGCGCATCGCCCGGCACCGCCACCCTGCGACATATGACCGATACGGCCGCCGCATGTCGCAACGCGCCGCATCGCCTTGTCGTCGGTGCCACCCACCCGTATCCCGCGGGCCACCGCCCCGCTGCCGGTGCACGGCTCCGCACCAGTGGTATAAGACCACCGCAACCGATATACTCTTGTGGCGATTGGATTCTCGGAGGCAACCGGCGATGCGCGTGTTCCGTACAACATGTAAGGTCGAGCATCCGGTCCACCGCAGCCGTTCCCTGACCGTGTCGAAGCTGCTCGTGGATACCGGAAGCGAATATACCCGGCTCGCGGCGCACAGGTTGGAGCGGCTCGGGATTCAGCAGAAGAAGAAAGACGTCTCGTTCATCATGGCCCATGGGACGCAGATTACACGCAACGTCGGTTTTGCGATCATCCGTGTCGGCACGTACTTCACGATCGACGAAGTGGTATTCGCTGAACGCGGCGACATGCAAATCCTGGGCGCCCGGACGCTCGAAGGGCTCAATCCCACGGTCGACGCCGCACGCAAGAAACTCGTCGCCGCCGGGCCGCTGCCCGCGGCGGCCACCGCCGAACCCGGCGCAAACTCTATGTCCCATGTCGCGTCAACGCCGTAGAAACCGTGAAACACCGAGCCCGTATTCAGAACGCCCCCCGCGGCTTCCGACGGCCGTGTAGCCATGCCCGCGCTCACCCGTCGATGCCCCGGACCGCCAATCGCGCCCCGTACATCAACCGCAACTCGTAACCTGGACAAACGACAATGAGCGATCCCGAACCTTCTCTTAACTTCATCCAGGACATCATCACCAACGACATCGCAGCCGGCAAGAACGACGGCCGGGTACACACGCGCTTCCCCCCCGAGCCGAACGGATACCTCCACATCGGGCATGCCAAGTCGATCTGCCTGAACTTCGGACTCGCCGAGCAATACGGCGGCCTGTGCAACCTCAGGTTCGACGACACGAATCCCGTCAAGGAAGAGCACGAGTACGTCGAGTCCATCAAGCGGGACGTCCGGTGGCTCGGCTTCAACTGGCACGACCGGCTCTATTTCGCGTCCGACTATTTCCAACAATTGCACGATTACGCCGTCCAGCTCATCCGGGCCGGCAAGGCGTATGTGTGCGATCTGACACCCGAACAAACCAGGGCGTACCGCGGCACGCTCACCGAGCCGGGCCAAAACAGCCCCTACCGGGACCGCACCATCGAGGAAAACCTCGACCTGTTCCGGCGCATGCGCGCAGGCGAATTCGAAGACGGATCCAAAACGCTCCGCGCCAAGATCGACATGGCCTCGCCGAACCTGCACATGCGCGATCCGGTCATCTACCGGATTCTCAAAACCGCCCACCACCGCACCGGCGACACATGGTGCATCTACCCGATGTACGACTGGGCCCACGGGCTCGAGGATTCCATAGAACGCATCACACATTCCATATGTACCCTCGAGTTCGAGATCCATCGACCGCTCTACGACTGGTTTCTCGATGCGCTCGACGTCTACCACCCCAGGCAGATCGAGTTCGCCAGGCTCGAGCTCACCTACACCGTCCTGAGCAAGCGGAAGCTGCTCGACCTGGTCGAGGGCGGGCATGTCTCCGGATGGGACGATCCCCGCATGCCGACCATCTCCGGCCTGCGCCGCCGCGGCTATACGCCTGAATCCATCCGCAACTTCTGCCGGCGCGTCGGCGTCGCCAAATTCAACAGCCGCATCGACACCGCGCTGCTCGAATACAGCGTGCGCGAACATCTCAACCGATCCGCGCCGCGCGTCATGGCGGTGCTCCGCCCGCTGCGCGTCGTGATCGAAAACTACCCTCAAGACCAGGTAGAGCACATGGACGCGGTCAACAACCCGGAAGACGCCGCGATGGGCACGCGGAAAGTACCGTTTTCCCGCGTGCTCTACATCGAACGCGACGACTTCCGCGAACACCCGCCGAGAAAGTTCTTCCGCCTCGCGCCGGGACGCGAAGTCCGACTCCGCTACGCGTATTTCATTACCTGTACCGGCGTCGTCAAAGATGAAACAACCGGCGACATCACGGAACTGCGCTGTACCTACGACCCGGCCACACGCGGCGGAGACGCGCCCGACGGACGCAAGGTCAAGGGCACGATACACTGGGTCTCCGCGCCCCATGCACTGCCGGCCGAGGTCCGACTCTACGATCGACTCTTCTTGGAACAAAACCCCGACGCCGGCCGGGGCGGCGCCGACTTCAAGGACGGCCTCAACCCGACATCACTCGAAGTCCTCAACGCCTGCCGCGTCGAGCCCACCCTGGCCGGCGCCGCCCCCGGCACACGCTATCAGTTCGAGCGACAAGGCTACTTCTGCGTCGACCCCGACACACGCGACAACGCGCTCGTGTTCAATCGTACCGTATCCCTACGCGACTCCTGGGCCAAACTCGAAAAGAAGCAACAACACCAGTAGCACCACGTTCGCACCCCAACCAATCCCCGGTCAGCCGTATCCCATGGACGCACGTAGATCGCCACATGACCTAGATGCCTGAATAACATAGGTAGCCTGGGAACATGGTTTTCGCTCAAATCATCCCGCACCCCAAGACATGCGTACGCAATCGGCGCTTGAAAAGACGGGCACGGGTACGTGTGGCGCCGGTTTCCAACCGGTGCATCTGTGTCCCGAACCCGCTCAGACCCTGAAAGCATCTCGCCGTACCGATGCACCGTGGCCCGTCCAATGAGGCGGAGGCCCACCACTGGCCGGGCCGCCGTCACCCCACCATCGCCGCGCGGCTTGGTCGAGCCTCGCACTCCGGCAGCGTCGCTCCAGACCACACGGCGCACGCGCCCGCACACTGCCCCACGCCCAGCCCCGTACCCCATCACGTATCCCCCGACCCCCGGATACCACCCGCAACCGGTGGGCCGCACATCCTCGGCGGGGCGCATCGAAACAGAATACCGCTTGACACCCCACCCGTAGCGCCGTATGCTATGCGACCTGATTTCGGAGTGGACGCAACCATGAGCGATCGAACCAACATCCAGGGCGTAACCGGCTTCCGCAGGGGCGATGTCCCGCTCGGCGGGCTCGTCACGCCGACAGGAGACGGCACCCTCTGATCCGATCGTTTCATTGACTTGCTTGATTCGACGGCCCCGGGTGCCACGCGGTACCCGGGGCCTTTTGTATATGCGGAACCCGATGCCATGACCGCCACCCCCACGGAAACACCCGCGCTCGGCGATCCGACGCCGCGATTCGGCGAGCTCCGTCACGTCATCGCCGTCACGATTCCGACCGTCATCACGACCAGTTCGCGCGCGGTCATGGACATCGCCGACTTCGTCATGATCAAATGGATGAAGCTCGACGCCGCCCAGGCCGCGATCCTCCCCGCCCAGATGGTCATGTTCACCTACATCGTCATCGGCATGGGCATCGTGTCCATGGTCAACACGTTCGCCGCCCAATGCCTCGGGCGCAAGCGCCTCGACGAATGCTCCGCGTACGGTTGGCAGGTGCTCTATGTCGCCGCGTTTTTCGGGCTCCTCGGCGCTGCCCTCATTCCGCTGGTCGACGACCTCATCGCCGTCCTCAACCACGCCCCGGACGTTGCGGCGCTCGAGGTCGCCTACGCCCGCGTCGCCCTGCTCACCGCCGGGCCGACCATCGCCGCCGCGGGCCTGGGCGGATTCTTCATCGGCATCCATCGACCCATGGTCACCATGTGGTCCGCGCTCGAGGCCAACGTCGTCAACGTCGTCGTCAGCTACTGCCTCATCTTCGGCGTCGTCGGCCCGCCGCTGGGGATCGCCGGCGCCGCATGGGGCACGCTCGCCGGCGTCACCTACCGCACCGCGCGGCTCCTGCTCTCCATGACGACGCGCGGCATGCACGAGCGCTTCCGGTCGCGCGCGGTGTGGCGACCCTCCCTCACGCACCTGCGCGGCCTGCTGCGCGTCGGCGCGCCATGCGGCCTGCAGTGGTTCGTCGAGGTCACCGTGTGGGCGCTCTTCGTCACCGTGCTCATCGGCACCACGTTCGGCAAGGCCGACCTCATCGCCACCAACACCGCGTGGCAGTACATGCGCATCGCGTTCATGCCGACCCTCGGCGCGAGCATGGCCCTGTCGTCGCTCGTCGGCAAGTCGATCGGTGCGGGCCAGCCGCAGCGGGCGATCCGACAGACCCGCATCGCCGTCGCGCTCACGTTCGCGTATATGGGCGTGCTCTCGACGATCTACGCCGTCTTCGGCGCCGAGTTGATCGGCTGGTTCAACCGCGACCCGGAGGTCATACGCATCGGCATACAGGTCATGCTCTGCGCCGCCGTGTTTCAGCTCTTCGACGCGCTCGGCATCTCCTACAACGGCGCACTCCGCGGCGCCGGCGATACCTTCGTGCCCTCCGTGTTCTTCGTCGTGAGCACGTGGGTGGCGGCGGCTACATCGCGATCACGTTCTTCCGCCACTACGGCAGCCTCGGACCCTGGTTCGCCGCGGCCGGGCTTATCGTCATCACAGGTGTGTTCCTCTGGTGGCGGTGGCACAGCCGCGCATGGATGAAGATCGACATCTTCCGCCGGGCACCGACCGACCAGGGCATACCCCGGACACAGCCCACCCCGGCGGCGACCACGGACGAGCCCCACGACGCCCGACCCGACACCGCGCCGCCCGACGAAACCGGCCCGCACCCCGACGACCGACCGGGTCAACCATCGACCGAGCCGCCGCCGGCGCTATCCACCCCGGCGCCCTAGCGCCCAGGCACCGGGTGTCCCGATCGATCGTGGCATCCAGCCCCGGCGCGGCTTGATCGCACACGCGAGGCGCCCCCCGCCCAAGCACCGCGCGCACGAGCCGCCCGGTTCACCGCGCCCCACCGGCGCCGATGCGCACGCGGCCACGTGCGAGCAACACCCGAGATCGCCCATCCCGGACACGCGCCCATCGGACGCATGCCGGATACACTGGCCACCCGCAATGGTAACCGAGCCGCACGTACTCATCTTCGGCGGCGGCGGCGCGGGGCTCTGGCTCCTCGACGAACTCCGCCGGCGCGGCGTCGCCGCGCTCCTCGCCGAATCCACGGCCCTCGGTGCCGGCCAGACCATCGCGTCGCAGGGCATCCTCCACGGCGGCATCAAGTACACCCTCGCCGGCATGCTCACCGAGTCCGCGAACGCGATTCGCAACATGCCCGGCCTCTGGCGCGACGCCCTCGCCGGACGCCGCAAGCCCGACCTCACCGCCACCCCCGTCCTCGCGCACCACACCCACCTCTGGCGGACCACCTCGCTCAAATCCAGGGCCGGGCTCGTCGGCGCACGCGTCGGCCTCCGGTCCGGCGCGACCCGGGTCGCACGACACGATCGTCCCACCGCGCTCGCGTCATGTCCCGGCGATGTGTTCCGCGTCGACGAACCCGTCATCGACACCGCCGGGTTCCTCCGCACGCTCGCCGAGCCGAACCGCGCCCGCTTACTCCACATCCGCGAACCGCGCGACACACACTTCGACCTCGCCGGCGCAGGGCGCGTCAACGCCGTCCGCCTCATAAGCCACGACGGTGGCCACGCGCTCGAGGTCCGCCCGAACCACGTCGTCCTCACCTCCGGCGCCGGCAACGCCGCACTCCGCCGCCACGTCGGCCTCTCGGAACACGCCGTCCAGCGACGCCCGTTGCACATGGTGCTCGTCCGCGGCGACTTGCCGATGCTCTACGGCCACTGCGTCGACGGCGCGGCCACACGCGCGACCGTCACCTCCGCGCGCGACGCCGACGGCCGCGTCGTTTGGCAGGTCGGCGGCCACGTCGCCGAAACCGGCGTCCGCATGTCCGAGCCGGAGCTCATCGACTTCGCACACCGCGAACTCACCGCGATCCTGCACGACGTCGCGTTCCGCGGCACGCAATGGGCGACCTACCGGATCGACCGCGCCGAGGCGAAGACGCCGGGCGGCCGCAGGCCGGTCGGCGCGACCCTGCGCGTCGACGGCAACGTCATCACCGCCATGCCCACGAAGCTTGTTCTCGTGCCGGAATTGGCTAGGCTCATCCTGAATCGGCTCGCCGGCCCGGACCGACCCGGCGTTGGACCAGCCGAGGCCGCCGATCACGCGCCGCCGCCGTCGCCCTGGCCGACGCCCGCCGTCGCGTTACCGCCGTGGGAGCTCGATCGCTCGTGGCACCAACTGCAATGACACCGTCCCCGATCGGCTTCGGCGCGTTCAAGATCGGCCGCAACGAGTCCATCAAGTATCCCCACGCCTACGACCTGCCACCCGAGCAGGACGTGCACCGCCTGCTCAACGCCGTGCTCGACGCCGGCATCAACGTCATCGACACCGCACCGGCATACGGCATGAGCGAGGAGCGCATCGGCCGCGCGATCGCCCATCGCCGCGATGCGTTCATCCTCTCCACCAAGGTCGGCGAGGACTTCCTCCACGGCGTCTCGACCTACGACTACACACGCGACGCCGTCCGCGCGAGCGTACACAGAAGCCTCCGGCGCCTCCGCACCGACGTGTTGGACCTCGTCTTCATCCATGCCAACCGGCACGATCAAGACATCCTCCAAACCACCGACGTCGTCGAAACGCTCCTCGCGCTACGCGACCACGGTGTCACGCGCGGCATCGGCCTCTCCGGCTACACCGAGCCCGCATGTCGCGCGGCCCTTACCTGGGCCGATGCCGTCATGGTCACGTACCATCGCGATGACGTGTCGCTCGCGCCGATCATCGACGAAGCCGCCGCCGCCGGCGTCCAGGTCTTCGTCAAGAAGGGCCTGGCGTCCGGGCGACTCGCGCCCGACGACGCCATCCCGTTTGTCCTCGGAAACCCCGGTGTGGCCTGCGTCGTCGTCGGCGGCTTGAGTATCGGCCACATCCGTGACAACATCCGCATCGCGCGGCGTGTGCGTGGGAATCACCTCGTCGGTGGATGACAAAACCACACGCGCCGGTTCGTGCCTGATGACGCCGCGTGATCGGATCAACGACCAACGCAACCATGAAACGTTCAGCCGTATTCCTCGACCGTGACGGCACCGTCATCGAGGACACCGGATACCTCGCCGACCCGGATCAGGTCCGACTCATCCCCGGTTCGTCCGGCGCCATCCGGCGCCTCCGCGACACCGGAAGCCTGATCCTGATCGTCTCGAACCAGTCCGGCGTCGCGCGCGGCCTCTTCGATGAGGCCGACCTCGCGCGCGTCCACGAGCGCATGGAGACCCTACTCCACGCCGACGGCGCACAACTCGACGACGCCTACTACTGCCCCTATCTCGACGGACCCGATGCTGCCGTCGCAGCCTATCGCCGACACAGCGACCTCCGCAAACCACACCCCGGCATGCTCCTCGCCGCCGCCAGAGATCACGACCTGGACCTCACCGCGTCATGGATGATCGGTGACGCCCCATCCGACGTCGAAGCCGGCGCGCGGGCCGGATGCCGCACCATCCTCATCGACCCCGACGGCACCTACGAACACAACGGACGCGGCACCAAACCGACACACGTCGTCCGCACGCTCGAACAAGCCGCAGACGTCATAACCACCGCCAGCAACATGCACACCAAAAAACCACGACGACGAACCAAACCCGACACCACGACGAACCCCGGGACAACCCGCCCCGCCCCACCGGCCGCCAAACCAACCGACCCCACGCCGCGACCCGCCGGCGACCAACACCCCACGACCCACATCGACCCCGCCCCCCCCAACCCACGCAACCCCC
>JBHHVO010000033.1:0-14784 GCA_046754365.1 Phycisphaerae bacterium
CCGGCGACTTCGGATCTGCTGCAACACGGGAATCTGATCCTCGCGCAAAATGCCTTCGACGTTGTCAAAGAACTCGTTCATCGCGGTCCCACGCGCGGGGCGCAGCTCGGAAATCTGGGCCGTGAGTGTCTCGACGAGTTCCGCGTCACCGGTGTCTCGCGCCTCGCGCAACTCACGAAACAGCGGCCGGAGCTCCCGCCAGCGGCCCCGCTGATCGCTGAACCGCGCGCCCATGGCCTCGGCGAACTCGTCGAACTGTACCCGCTGTTGTGCGTCGAGGTTGAGGTCCTCGGCGAGGCGTTCCAACCTGGCACGCGGGCCGCGAGGCCGGTTCCGCAGCGCCTCGAGCCCGTCAAGCTGGTCCGGACGCAGGAACGGCTCGAGCCGATCCAACACCGGCCGCACGGGGTCCCAACCGTGTTCCGGTCGCTCGGGAAGCTGTGCGCGAAGCTCCTCGGCGCGCTCCGCGTCTCCGGAGTCTTCGGCTTCACGTAACGCTCGGAAGAGCCGGCGGACCTCGCGCATCCGCTCGCGTTGCTCGGCCACGATCGTGTTAAGTTGGGCATTTTGCTCATCGTCGAGGTTGAGCTCCTGCGCGACGCGTTCCACCATCCGCGCGACCCATGCCCCGCGGTCGCGTCGCCGCCCCTGGAGCCCGCGACCGCCACCATCGTCGGCAGGCTGTCCCAGCACCGACGACACGGTCGTCACCACGACGAGTGCCACACCGTACGTCAACACGCGCATCCCGTGACTCATTCGTTTCATGCCGTGCCTCCGCTCACTTGTTCGTTGCATCGTTCGACTCCGCTGTAAGCAAACCTGACGACGCGCCGCGGAACCTGCCGACGCCCTGTGTCCACACGGGCCACGCCGCTCGCTGCACGCACAATACCGCCGACACGTGCATACGCGACACGAACCCCAACCACAAACACCGCCGCACGCCCGGCGCCGGACCGCATCCCGACGCGGCGTCCCTGGTTTCATCCCGCGGTCGCCGGACGGCCCATCTTACCCCGTGCATTCGGCGTTGTGCTACCGTGAATAACGTCGGCGACGCCCATCTTATTGCAGCCGGTCCGGTGGCGGCGTCGGCCACGACACCCCAGCCCTACCCGGGGCAGCGCCGCACCCGAGTCGCACGATGACCAGCCACCCCACCACGCCCCGGCCCAACGGTTGACATCGCGCGAAGCGCAGCGTATACTCCGGGGCTTTGCTCTCGTTTCTCCTTGCATGACAAGAGGTTACGGCAAGGATACGATTTGGGCGGATCACCCGTAGTGGCCAAGCGGAAACCGGCAACGGCGAGGGGGCGAACGACCCGGCGCAAGGCCGGCGCCGCGCGAGCGGCGTCGAGCACGCGGGCGCGCACCGGCCAGCGCACGACCCGGGCACAAAAGCGTTCGGACGGCGGTCGGACCGCGACCGCCAAGAAGGTCCCCGCAACGAAACCCTCCCGGCCGCGTCCGGCCGCCGGGAACAAGACGGCCCCCCGGACACGTCGGCCCGCACCCACGGCGCGCAAGTCGACGACCCGGCGAGACCGCCCGCGGAAGACGCGCACGGAAACGGCCTCAACGGAAACAGCGAAGACCGCGACGCGAACCCGCCAGTCGACCACCCGTACACGCAACACCGCGACGCGGGACGCACGGGCGACGACGAAGACCCCCCAGTCGGCGCGCCGACGGCGCAAGTTGGCAACAGGCAAACGCACGTCGGCGACCCGAGCGGCCAAACCAGCCGCACCGCGCCGCAAGACCCCACGCACATCACGGACCGGGCCTGCGAACGCAAAGGTTGGTAAGCGGGCATCGGCGCAAGCCACCACCCGACCGAAAACGCCCCGAGGCGCGGCGCGTTCAGCGACCGTTGGGGGTGGCCCCACCACGACGGCAACCCGAGGCCGGGGCAAATCCACCGGTACCGGTACCAGGTCGGCTTCCACCCGCGGAACGACGACGCGGGCCGGTGCCAGGTCGACCACAACACGGGCCAAGACCGTGACCCGGGCCAAGGCCGCGACCCGTGTCAGGCCCGCCCCTCGTGCGGGAACCGCGCCGCGTGCGACCGCCGTGACCGGTGGCCCGCCCCGCCCGGCACGGCGCACCTCACGCCGGGTGAAGACCAGGCTCACGGCCAAGCAGTTGCGCGAGTTTGCCGCACGGCTGCGTGCCAAGCGCGCGGAGTTGGCCGGTGACGTGGCGCACCTGACCGACGAGGCGCTCAACCGCACCGGACCGCGCGGGTACAAATCGTCGTCCATGCCGATTCACATGGCGGAGCTCGGCTCGGACAACTGGGAACGCGAGTTCACGCTCGGGCTCATCGCGAATGAACGGGCGGTCGTACGGGAGATCGACGACGCGCTGGGCCGGATCCGCGACCGCACCTACGGTGTGTGCATGATGGGGCATGAGCCGATCAGTGTCGCCCGGCTTCGCGCGAAGCCATGGGCCAAGTATTGCATCGCGTGTGCGGAACAACGCGATGCCGGGCATATGGTCTGACCGACGAATGGAATCATGATGAGCCCCGGCACGGTGCCGAGCACGGAGGGTGGCGGTCGCGAGGCCCGGTCGGCGATCCGTGATGCCGCGTCGCATGGGCGGCTCTGGCTGGTCTGCGGAACGGCCGTAGCGCTCGACCTCTGGTCGAAGCATTGGGTGTTTGCGCATCTCGGGCCGCGCGACACGCTGCATGTCATTCCGGGCGTTCTGGATCTTCAGCGCACGCTCAACGCCGGCGCGGTGTTCGGCGCGCTCGCGGGTTTTTCGGGGTTGTTTGTCGTCGCGACCATCTTCGCGCTCGGCGCGGCGCTCTTCATCTTCTCGGGATGCAGCGCCCGACACCGGAGCACCCACGTCGCATTGGGACTCATTCTCGGCGGCGCGCTCGGGAATCTCTACGACCGCGCGGTGAGCGTAGCCGACGTCGTCACGCTGGCGCCGCGGCGCGGCACCGGAGAACGTGTCGACATCGGGACCGTGGTCGACCGAACCCCGATCCAAACCAAGCTCGTGGACTGGCCCGACGGCGACAACCCCCGCACGTACGCATCGCCGCGCGTGTTATCGGTCGAGCGCAAGGGCGTCGTCCGCGATTTCATCAGATTCGTCCCGAAGTTCCCCGGATGGGTGCCGAAGTTCGGCGGCCGGGACATCTGGCCTTGGGTGTTCAACGTCGCCGACGCCGTGCTCGTGTGCGGCGTCGCGATTCTCGTGTCGCAAATCTGGTTCGATCGGCGCCCGCGGCGATCCGCGGCGACGTCCGACCCGTTACCGCCGGCCCCGGCGTAGGCGATGGCGCCCCTGCCTCACGACACGTTCGATCACGCGATGATGCGTCGTGCCATCGCCCTGGCACGCAGGGGGGAGGGTCGTGTCGAGCCGAACCCGATGGTCGGCTGCGTGATCGTCCGGGGCCGGCGCGTCATCGGCGAGGGCTATCACCGCCGTTTCGGCGGTCCGCACGCCGAGATCGAGGCCCTGGCTGCGTGTGACAAACGCCCGCGCGGTGCCACCGTGTACATCACCCTCGAGCCCTGCAGCCACACCGGCAAGACACCGCCCTGCACGGAAGCGCTGATTCGCGCCGGCGTCGCGCGCGTCGTCGTCGCCCGGCGCGATCCGCATCGCGCCGTGAACGGCCGCGGCATCCGCCGGCTGCGGTCGGCCGGCATCGATGTCGTGTGTGGCACGTGTCGATCGGAGGCATCCGACGTTCTGGCGCCGTTTCTTACGCGTGTGCTGCACGGGCGGCCATACGTCATCGCGAAATGGGCGCAGAGCCTCGATGGCAAACTCTGCACGCGCACCGGGCAATCCAAGTGGATTTCATGTGATGCCTCACGCCGCCGCGTGCACAGGCTTCGTGCACGCATGGACGCGGTGGTGGTCGGCGCCGGGACCGCGGCGGTGGATGATCCGCTGCTCACGGCGCGCGATGTGCCCGTACGGCGCGCGGCGCTCCGCGTCATCGTGGCCGGGCGGTTGCGCGTCACGCCGCGGTCGCGGCTGGCGCGGACGGCACGACAACACCCGACGGTCGTGATGACCACGGCCCGCGCCGCGAATTCCACGGCCGCGGCACGACTGCGCCGGTGCGGCGTGGAGGTGGTCGGGTGCCGGTCCCGCGGCGACAGGGTCTCGCCGGCCGACATGCTGCGAAGGCTCGCGGACCGTGACGCGACCAACGTGTTGGTCGAGGGCGGACCGTCGCTGCTGACGTCGCTGTTCGAGGCACGGCTTGTGGATGAAGCGTTCGTGTTCACGGCGCCGATCCTGATCGGCGGCGACGATGCGCGCGGTCCGATCGGCGGACGCGGCGCGGCGCGGATCGATGATTGCATCACACCGACATGGGTCCGCACGTCGCGATCGGGACGGGATGTGCTCGTGCACATGCGTCTGGCCAACGCCGTGCGATGATGTCAAACCATCGGTGACCCCGGCTGTGATGGTCCCGGCGTTGTCACGGGCGTGCCGCGCGGCAGCGGACGCAGCGCGTCCCGCGCCGTGGCATGGACCGGCGATCCCGTAAGCAGCGCAGCGGACGACGTGGATCGGAACGCGACGCACCTACCGCCGGCTGGACGGCGCGCGGATGTCGCGGTCGGGTTCGCGGTGGCCCGGGTCGGAACGCGAGGGGGCGTCGTCGTGCAGGCGTTCCGCCCTCCGCACGTCCTCGGCCCACACGATGGGATCTACGTCGGTCTTCCGCGCGTGGAATTCGAACGGCTTCGGGTACAGCACGAACGGGCGGTGCTGTGACACGCTGATGAGCAACGCGATCGCGACGAAGTTGGTCAGCAGGCCGCTGCCGCCGTACGACACGAACGGGAGGCTCATGCCGGTGATCGGCATGAGCCCGACCGTCATCGCCGTGTTGATGAGGACCTCCGCCGCGATGAGTGTCACGACACCGACGGCCAGAAGCCGCCCCACCGGTTCGGTGGTGGCCGACGCCACGGCAACGCCGCACGTGACGATCGCGGCGTAGCACAACAGCACGATCACGCACCCGGCGAACCCCCACTGATGGCCGATGACCGCGAAGATGAAGTCGTTGTGACGGTCCGGAAGCCAGTCGTTCTCGACGTAGATGCCTTGGCCCCACCCGCACCCGGTGAGCCCGCCGCTGCCGATCGCATTCTTGGAATGGACGAGTTGGTAGCCGGCACTCGCCGCCCACTCGACGGCCTGCCGCTTCGACGCCAGGACCGTGAACCGTTCGGGCGCCTCGATTACCGCGCGCCGCAGTGATGCGGACTGCAGCAACACCGCGGTGATCCGCAGGCGTTGGTAGTCCCGCATGCGGCCCCACGCCAGCGGTACCGCGGCCAGACCCACGCATGCCATGATCACAAGATGCCACACCTTCGCACCCGCGATGAACAGCATCACGAAGAGCAGGGCCACGACGAGGATGACGGTACCGAGGTCGGGTTCACGCAGGATAAGCACGGCGGGGATCGCCGTGATCACCATCGGCCTCAAGAGCCCGCCGAGGCGGCGGTAGTTCGCGCGATGCCGCAGATACCACGCGAGCGCAAGGATATACGCGACCTTCATGAGCTCGGACGGTTGGAGCGGAAACCCCGGAAGCTGAATCCATCGGTACGCCCCGTTGCGCGGGCGCATGAGGCCGCCGAACGTCGTGCCCAGCTCGTGCGCGACGACGAGCGGCACGAGCAGCGCGAGCGCGAGCGCGAAGATAACGTACGCGTGTCGCGCGATCCGCTGGTACCCGACCGTGAGGATGACCGCGCCCACGGCGAGACTCACCACGAGCCGGAGGCATTGTTTCGCGGCGTTGCGCGGGCCGTCGTCGCCGAGTGCATAGTGCGTGTCGGTGACGTAGATGCTCGCAATCCCGACGCCGAGAAGGACGGCCACGGCGCCGACGATGACCCAGCCCGGCGCGGTCAACTCGTGGGGGGCCGCCCTCACGGCACGGCGCCGCTGTCGGGTCCGTCGCCGCCGCCGAGGTCCGGACCGAGTAGCTCGAAGACCACACCAGACACCTGACGCGCCAACGCCCCCGCGACACGACCACCGCTACCGCCGAACTCGACGAGAACGGAGATCGCCACCGGCGCCGGCTGTGACCAGTCGGGGGACCCGTCCGCCGCGAGCGGCTGGAGGAACCCACCGAACCACGCGTGCGCATGCCGGTCGTTGCCGCTGAGCGGTGGCGGCCACCTGGTGGCCAGCCGGACCTGGATCTCGCCCGGCACGGACGGGTGTTCCGCCCGGAAGCGTGCGACGGCTACCGCTTGCGCCCCGGCGCGGATCACAACGGTCTTTTCAACGCCGGCATCATCGCGGTACGTGATGTTGTAGCTCGTCGGCCAGGGTTGGGTCGTCGCGGTACCGGTCTTGCCGCACAGCGCGTAGGGATACTGCGGGTCGCTGAGGTGGGCGTATCGGTACGCGGTACCGCCGGGGTGGTTCACGACCTCATACACCCCACGTCGGATCGCGCGCCATTGCGCGGGTGTCCCGGGGAGGATCCATTCCGGCGCAGGCGGACCGCCGCGAAGGAGTGTCACGGGTCGGAACCGGCCCGTGGCATACACCGCTACGAGGTTCGCGACCTGCAGCGGTGTCATCTGCAGGTCCCCCTGACCGATCGCGTAGTTCCATGCGACACCGGGCGTCGTCGGCAGCCCGAGGTTTTCGAGCCGCCAGGCCGTGTTGCGATTCATCCCGACAACTTCCTCGGCGAGACCGATCCCCGTGGATCTACCCAGCCCCGCCATCCTGAACGTGCTGCACAGCCGGTCGACACCCACGCGCTCCCCGGTGCGGTACATGAAGATGTTGCAGCTCCCGCGGATCGCCTCGACGACGTTGACGGGACCGTGCGCCATGCGCCGCCCCGTGCCAGCCACAAGCCAGCACCGCGGCCCGCTACGCGTGTCGGCATGAAGATAGCCCGCGCACGTTTCCCGCGTCTCCAGCGTAATCGCACCGTTCACCAGCCCCGCGAGACACACGAGCGGTTTCACGATCGATCCGGGGGCGAACGCGTGCGCGACCGCGCGGAACCGGAGCGGCTGAGCCTCGGTGTCGTCGCGGAGGTCCGCGTAGTGCTCGTTGAGCGACGCCGGGTCGAACCCGGGATACGACACCAACGCGAGCACCTCGCGCGTCCCGATGTCCAGCACCACGATCGCGCCGGCGCGGGGATAGTCGGTGCGCCGTTCTTCCCGGATCTCCGCGAGCGTCGCGCCCATCAGCCGATAGAGCCGGCGTTGGAGCCGGCCGTCGATCGTGAGCGTCACATCAGCGCCGTTCTCCGGTTGGATCACATCGAGGACCGCGCCGTTCCGATCCTTCTTGATCCGGCCGCGACGCCCCCGGAGCGCCTGCTCGGCGGCGCGCTCAACGCCGCTGATGCCGGCATGCTCGTCCGGGAGGTACTTGCCGAACGGATCCCAGGCGTCGGCGTCGTGCTCGATGTGCTTGGCCGTGACGCGCCCCAGGCGCCCCAACACGTGGACGAACGCCTCGGTGTCGGCGGCGAACCGGCGGATCGACGACGGCCTCACGCTCACCCACGGGCAATCCGCAAAGCGCTGCCGCGCCACGATCTGCCGCGCACGGGTAAGCCCCGTGACGACCGCGTGCGCCTCGTGTTCCTCACGCACGCTGCGTTCAAAGCCACCGTGCGCCGCGACCGCGGCGTGCACCGCGCGGACCCGGGCGTAGATCCCCTCGGGATCAATGAAACGCTCCTGCGCACCCGCGTTCGGCGCATGCGTGAAGTCCTCGATCCGGCGCCACACCGCCTCCATCTCCGCGCGGTACGCCCGTTCAATCGCATCCTCCGACCGGGCGCCCGGATACCGCTGGTCCCGCTTCCACCGGTGAACCGCGAGCCGGATGTGACGCGGTTCGTGCGCGATCACCGCGTAGTCGACGCAGAGGTCCCACGACGGTTCGTCGGACACCAGCGGATCGCCGACACGATCCAGAATCCGGCCCCGCACAAACGGCAGCGATTGCGGCTTCTCAACAAGCAACGCCGCGACGCGCTCCCGGTACGCTTCACCCCGGACGATCTGTAGCTGCGCGAGCCGCGCGACCACGGCCAGCGCAGCCAGACCCAGCAGCGAGAGACACACCCTGAGCCGTGTCTCAAACACGCTCGGCTCCGATCCATCCCGCCCGGCCACGCGTGGGCCGTAACCGCGGCACACCGAACACGCCGCCGCCGGCCGCGAGCGGCGCGTGCACGAGCGGCGCCCACGCCGCGGTGTACAACGATCCACCGGCGATGTCCCGGAGGACGGCGAGCGTCGACTCATCCAGTTGCGCATACATGACGTGACGATACATACCCCAGAGCGACCGGACGAACACGGAGGCGATGAGCGTTACCACCACCTGCGCCGCGATGCGATCCCGCCACACGAACTCACGCAGCGACGCCACCAGCCCCGCCGCCAGCGCATACGACACCGACATGAGCCCCATCCGCTCGATCGTCATCAGGTCCGCGAGCGCGCCGATGAACCACCCGGCGAGCACCGCGTCGCGCGGCCGGACGCGCAGCGCGAAGAACGTCACGACAACGAGTACCCAGTCCGCGCGGCATCCGAACACCTGCATCCGCGGCGCGAGCGTCGTCTGCAGCGTCAGAATAAGCAGCGCGAACAAGATGAACGTCAGCCACCGCATGCCGTATCCGTCTGGCACAGACCCGCCTGTCGACCCGCGCGCTCAGCCCGCCGACGCCGCCAACGGCGATCTGGCGCGCAGGTCCGCGGCGATAATCTCCAGAATCGCCCTGGCCGCCGCCACCTGAAGACGCGGATCCGTGTTGTGTTCGAGCATGTCCCGCAGCGGCCGCAGGGCGGCGGGATCACCCGTCGCGCCGGCCGCCGTCGCCGCGAGCAATCGTACGCGCAGCATCTGCGCCGCCGGCGGATCGTTCGGCTCGCTCCGCCGCGGCTTGTCGAACGACAGCGCCCCCACGGCCAGTTGGGAGCCTTCCTTAACGCCGAGCCGACCCAAACCGCACACCGCCGCGAGGCGCGTCTCGAGATGCTGCGCCGTAGCGAGCTTATACCGGAAGATGTCGGCGCACACCGCATCGCGCGCCCGACCGAGCGCCAGGAGCGCGTTCGCCTCTTCCGACCCGACGCCGGAATTCGCCATGAACGTAAGCTGCTGGCGGGCCTCGGTGTTGCCGTGGCACGCCATGCCCTCGAGCGCGTGGTACCGCACCCCGGCATCCGGATCGCGCATCGCCCGCGCGAGCAGCTTCACCACACCCGGCGCCCGCAGCCGCCCCAACACCATCGCCGCATTCCGCCGGACCGCCGCATCCTCGTGGTCCAACAGGTAATCCGCCATGCGCCCCGTCTGCTCGGTATGCCCGAGCCGGTGCATCGCGAACAGCGCCGCAACCTGCACGCTCGCATCGTCATCGGTCAGCCGCTCGCGGAGCGCGGCTTCCGCCACGTGGTCCTCCACCATACCCAGCGCGACACACCCGGCGAACCGCACCGCGGGATGCTCATCCAGCAGCGCGGCACGGATCCGCGGAAGACACGTCGGTGTCGCCAGCGACGGCGGACCCGTCAATACCGACTCCAACGCCTCCACGGCCGCGACCCGCACCGCCGGGTTCGGTCGGTACGCCGTCGCGCGGCTCAGGCACTCGATCGCGCGGCCCCGTAGCCGCATCGTGTCCACCACATCGATGACGGGCCCGTGGAGCGCGCATCCGCCCGTCAGCACGCAGAGCACCGCCGCCGCGCACGCTCGGCGCGGGCGCGCCGCCGCACAAGCAACCGCCGTTCGGCGCGGCGCCCACGCCGCGCGGCGCGCGGCCAAACCCCTGCACGTGTCCGATGACGCGCCCGTCACGATTCACCTCCCGCGCCGTCGCCGCGGACCCACGACCGCGCCCGCACGATCAGCTAGCCGGTAGCGTCCTGTCCCCGCGCAGGACGTATCCCCTGAGACCGCGCACGCACGATCAGGTAATCGATGTACAGGATCATCCAAAAAACCGCGCACGTCCATCCGAACCAGTCGCCGTACCGGGTGTAGGCGGTCAGACGCGGGTCCACGCCGACCGACCCTACGGCGTAGCCCGTTTCGCCGGGCCAAGACGACGACGGATCATGCGACACCGCATCGTGCAGCCGTCCCGTCGGCTCGATCAGCGCGCTGTCGCCGGTGTTGACGGCACGGGCGAGCGCTACGCGGTTCTCCACCGCGCGAAACACGCTGATCGCCAGGTGTTGCGCCTGCTGGTTGCCGTGTCCGAACCAGCCGTCATTGCTGATGTTGAGCAACATGTCGGCGCGCTTGCGCCCGTCCGGGCCCAGCACGAACGCGCGGCTCACATACGGCATCACGTCCTCATAGCAGATTGGAATACCGAACCGAAACACCTCACCGCCCCGTGACGCCGCGGACATGCTGAACACACGAAACTCACGACCGCGAAATAGGGAATACTCAAACCGACCACCGTCGCTGAACGGCATGAGCTTGTTAAGCCACAAATACACAAACCGCAGCGTGCCGAACCGGAACGGCACGATCTCGCCGAAGTACACGAGGTGGACCTTGTCGTAGCGGTCCGGTTCACGACCGTCCGGGTAAAACACCATCGCCGAATTGTACCGCCGCTCCTTCGCCAGCAGGTCGTTCGGCGTGTACTCCACAGACCCGCTCCCGGTCACGACGTACCCGTCGTGGGCCGTCGCGTGGTCTTGGAGTTCTGCAAAGCTTTCTACGGAAAGGCGACTCACCCGTCCGCCCTGGTTCAGGCGCATTTGCCACGGACTCTCGGGTAACAAATAGAGATCGGGTTTGGGCTCCGTGTTCGCCGCCGCCTGCATCATGCTCAGGTAGATATCCTTCTTCTTCCGTTCATCGGACAGGAACTTCCGGCGCATCGCCTCCGCGGTCAGGTTGCCGTCATACATGTCGACAAGATTGATGAAGTCGCCCTGCAGGATCGCAATCCGCGGCCCCTCCCGCGCGGTCTCGCGATGCAACCGAACCCGCCCGTACACACACACCGCAACAAGCAGCACCCCCGCGAACGCGACGCTGATCCGGGCCAGCCCCCGACACCGCTCAGGCGCGGGCGCCCGGCGCGATGCGATCACCGCGAGCACAACATCCGCCACGGCCCCGTTCACCGCCGCCACGACGAACCCGACACCATACGCACCCACCAGATCGCTCACCTGAATCAGCGTCAAAACCTTGTAGTGGCTGTGCGCGAGAAAGAACCACGGAAACCCCGACAACGCCACCGCGCGAACCATCTCACTCCCAGTCCACACGAGCGGTACCACAACGCCAAGCGGCCACAAGCGACGACGCACCGCGTGCCGGATCGGGCACGCCGTCAGTGGGAAATACACCGCCAGATAGAGCGACAGCGCCGCATACCCAACACCGGTCGCGTGGTACATCCACCGCATGTTCCAGAAGAAAAACGCCGCGCCGAGCACGTACGTGTACATGTACGCGCGGCGAGCCGAGCGCGCCGTCCCGACCAGAACCAGCCACGGTACGAGACACACGAACGACAGCGGCCAGACCGCGTGCGGTGCGAAGATGAGACTCATCAGCACGAACGTGCCGGTCGCGAGCAGCAACATCGGACGTCGCGCGTCCAGGCACAGGCCGAGGTGTGGCGGCCCACCGCAACACGCCCGTGCGGTGCCGCGCGTTCCCGTCGCTTCGTCATGTGCGCTGGCTCGGGCCGACCGTGTCACGCGTATCCATCCGTGGCCGGGCGTATCGGCCTTACGTAGTGTGCATCTTGTCCGTCTTGTCGCACGTCCTGTGCATCACGTGTCCCGGGCTTCCAGGGCAAGGATCGCGCAAGAACCGGAGTGGGCGCGGCGCACACCCCCTCGCACTGCAGGTCATGCGCGCCGAACCATCGCTCCCGCAGCGTCTCACATCACGCGAAGCGCCGCGTACCCCGTCGCGCCCGCTATGCCGATGGGCCTCATGCCCCTGCGACGCCGGTCGCCCTCATGCCACGGCGCACCGAGACTCGAGTCCGTCGTACAACGGACGCACACGAACGTCGTGCCCAACCCCCACCGTAACGCAACGGCGTCGTACCCAGCACGCTCAGAGCGTCCCGAAACGCGGACCGCGACGCCCCGCCGAACCGCGTGCCACGTCGGAACCGGACCTCACCACGAGCGCCGCGCCCCCGTCCGAGTTCCCACACAACCCGTCATACACGATCCCACGCGCCGCCCAATCGATCGAGCAGCATCACCGATACCGCATCCCCCGGTTCCACGCCACCGCTGCCGGGCGGCCGCATCACCAGCGCATTCGCCCGGGCAATCCCAAACGGGTCACCGGAACCGCCCCAGGATACCGTCTCGGCCACAACGCCGCCATCGTCCGCGATGTGCGCGCGAACCGGGATGAAGCTTCGACGGTCGCGCGTCGGCTGAAGGCTCCCGCTCAGCGTCGCGCGCACGTACGCCGGTCGCCAGGCCCGCCCTTCGAGCCCCGCCAGCGCGGCCCGGACGAACAGCTCGAAGCACACGAACGCGCTCGCCGGGTTGCCCGGCAGCGCAAACACCGGCGCCCCGTCCGGCATCACCGCGAAGATCATCGGACGACCCGGCTTGATCGCCATCTTCCGAACGTGGAACACCGCCCCGGCATCCCGAAGAATCTCCGGCACGAAGTCGAACGCCCCCATCGACACACCCCCCGTGATGCACAACATGTCCGCCGACGCCAGACCCTCGGCGATCGACGTCCGAAGCCCGGCACGATCGTCCCGCGCCGGCCGTAGCGTGAGCGCGTGGGCGTGCGCCGTACGAATCAGCGCCGCCAGCATGGGCTGGTTCGAATTCCGAATCTCCGCGCCGGACGGCGTCTGTGCGATCTCGACGAGTTCGTCACCGGTCGACAAAACCCCCACCGTCGCCTGACGGTACACCTGCACACGCGCGGCGCCACACGTCGCCGCCACGCCAACGGCCGCCGGAGACAGCAACGTGCCGGCCTCGAGCGCGGTCCGCCCGGCCGGCGCGTACGCCCCGCGCCGCGTGATAAATGTCCCGGCGCCCACCGCCGCCTTCACCAGCACCGACCGCGTGTCGTCGTCGGCCACCGTCGCCTCGACCCGAACAACGGCGTCGGCCCCCGCGGGGATCGGCGCGCCGGTGTTGATCTGCATCGCCTGCCCCGGGCCGAGCCGCGCGGTCGCCGACGACCCCGCGGGCACCTGCCCCACCACACGAAGCGTAACCGGCGCGCCGGCCACGTCTTCCGCCCGCACCGCATAGCCGTCCATGACCGAACGGTCAAACGGCGGAAACTCCGCATCGCACGCGACCGCAACTGCAAGCGTGCGCCAGAGGGCTTCTCCCAGCGGCATCTCGACCACCGGCCCCGGCGTGACATGGCCGCGTATGAGCCGCAGTGCCTCGTCGACATCGATCAGCCTCGCCATCACGGTCCCTTCCCGCGCACCCCATCCCCGTCCCAACACCATGCACCCGCCCCCGCACCGACACGGTCCACCCTACCCATCCCGAAACAACGCACCATACGTCGCACCGCCAAAGCGTACACGACGCCAGACGAAACCGCGCCGCGCCCATGCACGCGATGTACGACGGCCATTGCGGATCACCACGCAAGCCGTATCATAGGACCCGGAACGGGGCGTGGCGCAGTCCGGTAGCGCACCTGCTTTGGGAGCAGGAAGTCGCAGGTTCAAATCCTGTCGCCCCGATTTCGAGCGGGCTTTGGCCCGCTCGAAATAGAGCAGGCGAGCAGGAGAATAGGGGAGCAGGTGAACTCGACGGGCGCGTCGATGCCTGTTGACGCTCGCAGCTCCACACGTCGCGCGCCTGCGGTCTCCTGATCACCTGTTCGCCTGCTCAAAAACGCCACGTCATGGCTTTCATGTTCGAGGAGCTCGAAGTCTACCGGAAAGCCGTGGACCTCGCCGATCGCAGGTGCGCTCGCGCGGAGCAGTTCTCTGTTCTGGTAGTGCCGCCGGCGGTCGACGTAGCTGAGCCGTATCGCCACCGGAAGACGAGTTCACACGGCAGCCGCAGGATGCGGGGATAGCCTGCGGCCGCTCGCAGGGAGCCCGCGAGCAGAGCCGCGTTTGCGGGCGGCCGGCGGGTCACGATCTTGGCGTCGGCGTTGTTGCAGATGTTCGCGGTCCGCCGTGCGACCGCACGGTGCCGCCTGGGAGGCACCGCTCGTTCCGCGGCCGTCGCTGCGGCCTTGCAGGCAGGCGTGGCCGAAACGAGAATAGCTGGTGGGTCAGCGGCGCGGGCAGGTCTTCAAAATGACGGCCCGCAGACCTTCAGGCCGCGTACAGCAGGCGTTATCCAAGAACCGGAGGTGTGTGGTGGCCAACGGCGTGGAGTCCACCCCGGACGAACCTCGAATGACCGTCCCGGAGTGGAAGAAGATCGTGGCCCGATACGAGGTGCCGTCCTTCTGGCGGGCGAGCTGGCAGGTGGTCAATACGCTGGGCAGCTATGTGCTGCTCTGGTATCTGATGTATCGGGTCAAAGCGTTTTCCCTTTGGCTGACGCTGCCCTTGGCCGCTCTGGCCGGTGCTCTACTCGTCCGGGTGTTCATCATCTTCCATGACTGTGGGCACGGTTCGTTCTTCAAGTCCCGCCGAGCCAACACCATCACCGGTTTCATCGCGGGGCTGCTGACGATGACCCCCTATTACTACTCCGACACCGATCATCTGAACACAGATGAATCGGCTCACGCCGCTGCG
>JBHHVO010000034.1:0-14649 GCA_046754365.1 Phycisphaerae bacterium
GGCGGAGGTGGTGGAGTACGTGCTGCGCGCGCAGGGTCGGTGGCCACGTGACGCACTGTCGCCGGTGTAGCGCCCGGCGGTGCGGGTGTGCCGTGGGGGCGTGACCGGCGGTGGCGGGACGTGCGTCGGCTGGGTTCACGGCGGACGCGTTGGACCGATGACGCACGGTGTCACGTGACGTGTTGGCGGGTGTCTAAGAAGCGTCGTGATGAGCGGAGCCGCGCCCGTTAGGTAGCGGCTTTCCCCCGCGAAACCGGACCGCTTCACGGGCGCGGCCCGGAAAGAGGCTCGCCAGACACGCTCTCAGAGAAGCGACATGGTTCGACACGCAAGACATGGGGCCGGCGGGATCGTGCGGATGCTCGTGGTCGGGTCGGCGACGCTGTCGATCCTACTCGTCGTATTTGCGATCTACCAGAACCTACAGCCTCGTGGAGAGCGGGACGTCGCGGCGGTGGCGGCCGAGCGGGCACGGCCTGCGGTGGAAGGGCCCGACGTGGACGCGCTCGAGGGGGACACGCCGGAGGCCACGGTTGACGTGGCGGGCGGGGCGGCGGTCGGCGCCGGGGCGGGCATGTCGCTGTCGCTCTACGGTCGCGAGGGTGACCAGGCGATTGGTGAGATACAGTGTCCGGACTGGTCGCCGATCGATGGTGAGCCGGATGCGGTTTCCGTGGTCCGCCCTGAGATCCGGCTCCGGACGAAGCCGGGGCACGCGATCAAGGTAACCGCGGACGGTGGCATCATCCGGTTCGAGCGGCGTGGTGGCGGCCGGATCGAGGCGCGGCGTGGGCACCTCGCGGGACACGTCGTCATGGAGATCGACCGGCTCACGGCGTCGGAACGGGCTGCACTGCCGCCGCGTCCGCCTGCACCGGACGAGATCGTCCGTGTCGATCTCGACCGCATCGAGTTCGACGTCGCGTATGGCAAGGTGGTGATTCCCGGTCCGCTCCGGCTTGCGGCGGTGGATGCGGCGTTCGAGGCGGCCAACCTGGAGATCCAGTTCGACGCGGCGGCGAGGCGGATCGCGTATATGCGCGCGGTGGGCGGTGGGCGGATCGAGCTTCGTGGCGGTGCGGGACCGCTCGGCATGGCCGCGCCGGGCCCGCGGTCGTCGCCGACGACGTTCGTGCAGGCGGTGGTCGCGACCGTGCGGCGGCGTCTCCGTGACAAGGTTGCGGGACACCCTGTGGCCCCGGCTGCTGCGGGCGTACGCGATCGGGGTGTACGTGCTGCGGGGCGGCGCGATCGCGGTGCGGGTGAAGCCGCGGGCGGTGACGCCGGTGCGGGTGGGGAGTACGCGCCGATGTACGACCCGGCCGCGCGGACCCGGCGTGACGCCGACGGACCCCCGGTCAAGTACTTCGCACGCTTTGAGGATGAGATCGACGCACGTCAAGTGGTCGGCGCCGACACGGTGTCACGACTCCGCGCGGACGTCATGGAGATCGTCTCGACTTTCGGGGTGGACGCTCGGTCCGAGGGCAAGCCGGGTGCCGCGGCGGCCGACGGCGACGCGGGCGAGCCCGGGTCGCGCGTCGATGGTTCGCGCACGGCCGGCGGCGGGCGGGCCGGTGTGACGCCGGATCGCGCGGCGGAGCGCATCGCGTTGACGTGGGAGGGTCGGCTGGTGATCGAGTCGTTGTCGCCCGACGACGACCGGGGTCGCATCGCGGGCGCATCGGAGGTCACCGCGACCGGTTCGCCGGTTCGTCTCGCGAGCCCGGACGGCGCCGCGACGTGTGCGTCGCTGTGGTTCGATCCGGGACGCGAGGCGCTTCGTCTTGACGGTACGGCTGAGATTCCTGCGGTGGTGCGCTCGGCGGGGATGGGGGCGGCGTTTGGCCGGACGATCGACATGCACCGTGACGGTGACGTGTTGATCGGGCGCGTGACCGGCCCCGGGCGGCTGTTTCGCGACGCCGATGCCACGGGTGGTGCGGCCGGCGAGCACGTCGCCGCTGCGGACGTCGCGCCGGACGGCGCTGCGGCCGGCGCGACCGGGCAGACGACCACAGGTGCGGCCGTTCACGGCCCGGCGGGCGCTGCAGCGGGCGCGACGACGCGCGTCGCGGCGAGCGCACCCGGCGATGTTGGCGGCAACGCCCCCGGCGACGTGGCCGCGGGGATGATCGCGTTTACCGGACATCTGGACGTGACGGTGCGCGAGGTCGTGCGGACGAAGATCGACCTGGCGGGGCTCGCGTCCGGGCGTACGGGTCTCATGAACGCGGTGCGCCGGGAGCGCGTGCGG
Source organism: Phycisphaerae bacterium (assembly GCA_046754365.1). Classification (GTDB taxonomy): domain Bacteria; phylum Planctomycetota; class Phycisphaerae; order UBA1845; family UBA1845; genus JBHHVO01. Next base: position 2,258 of record JBHHVO010000034.1, read on the forward strand.
GTTCTGGAGACGGCGAACTTCACGGACCCGGTCCAGATGCGGTTTGACGACATGGGGCTTGACGCGGACACGCTCTGGCTCGGGTTCGCCCCGGCGGGCCGCGACGCGAACGGGCGCCCGAGGATCGAGCGCCTCAAGGGCAGCGGACACATCGTCATGGTCCGTGGGAACGATCGCCTGGATTGCAGCCGGATCGACGCGCGGTTGACCACCGACGGCGACGGGCGACCCGTGCCGCAGGTTGTCACCGCGACGGGCGATGTCCGGGCGGTCCAGGGTGAGCGGACGATCACCGCGCGCGACAGCCTGGTCACCGAGTTCGCGGTGATCAGCCGCCCGGCGCCGCCGTTCGACATCGTGGCGGCGCGTGCGAAGGCCGTTGAGGCCGGGAGGGACCCCGCACAGGTTGACTGGGACGCGGTGCGGCGCCGACACGAGGCGAAGCCGCGCACCGACGTCGCGGTCCGGCGCTTGAGGGCGTTCGGCGACGTCGTCGTCGCGGATCCGGTTCAGGCCCTCGATGTGACCGCGGCGCGGCTCGACTGCAGCATCTCGGAACTTGGCGACATCGAGACGGCGCTGCTCATCGGTGCGCCCGGCCGCGCGGCGTCGGTGCAGCTCGACACGTTCGCGGTCACCGGGCACGAGATCCGGGTCGACGTCGCGGATGCCGCGGCGGAGGTGCCCGGACCCGGCTACATGACGTTCCGGTCGATGAAGGACCTCGACGGGCGGCCCGTCAAGGAGCCGATCCCGATCAAGTTCAACTGGAGCGTCGGGATGACGTACAGCGGCCGCAAGAACCTCGCGGTGTTCACGGGCGCGGTACACGGGAGCAGCCGCGCGCGTGCGACGTTCGAGTGCAGCGACAAGCTCGTCGTGGGGTTTGATGACGTGCCGCCGCCCGCCGGTGACGTGGCGGCCAACGACGACTGGTGGATCTTCGAGGACCTCGCGGCGACCGCCGGGCGGCGTCGCGACCGGTCGCGTGGCCGGCGCGTCCCGAGCGGGTTTCTCAAGGAACCCGCGAGCGTTACGGCATATGGCAACGCGAAGGCCGTCACCGTGACGACCGACGCGACGACCGGCGCGATGGTGAGCCGTGCGATGATCCTCGGGCCTCGGTTCGTCGTAAACCTGCGGCCCGGGATTTCGATGATGCTCGTGGAAGGTGCGGGGAGCCTGCTCATCGAGGACTACCGGCCCGTCGTGGCCCGGCGCGGGCGTGGCGGCGGTGCGGTGGGTGCATCGGTCGGGGCTGGAGAAGCCGTGACGGTCGCCGATCGTGTGGCCGGTGATGATGCCACGGGCGGTCGTGTGGCTGACGGGCGTGCGGCGGACGGCGTTGTGGCTCATGGTCGTGAGGGTGACGGTGGCGCCGCCGGTGGTCGGGTGGCTGGTGGTCGCGCGCGGGGGGGGGCTGGGCGTCAACCCGCGGGGCTGCTGAATCTCGGCCCGGACGACGCCCCGTCGCTGACGCTCATCCAGTGGCAGGGCTCGATGCGGTATGACTTTTCGATCCACCGGACGCGTTTCGACGACGGCGTGGCGCTCAAGTATTTCAGCGGTGCGGCGGCGCTCGAGCTCGGTGTCGGCGCGATCGGTAGCGGGGATGGCGGCGCGTATCCGGGTCGGCGGACGTTTCTGACCTGCAACACGCTCAGCGCGGATTTCCTCGAGCACGGCGCGGGGCGACGCCGCGGCGCCGGCGGCATGGGCGGGCTGAGCGCAGATCGGCTCCGGGGGTTTAACGCGTCCGGCGACGTGCAACTCACGGACGAGAGCGTTGGCTTGTGGTTGGCGTCGGCGATGCTGACGTTTTCCCGGGATCGTCACCTGTTGGGTGTATATGGTGGTGATCGCCGGCCCGCTGAGGTGGTGATCCAGAGACCCGGCGAGCGGCCGACACCATTCAAAGCGAGGCGGATGTTCTATGACACGGTGACGGGCGATTGGGTGATGTCGGAGGCATGGATCAACCGTCCCGGCGCGGTACCGCCGTGACGTCGCGCGGCGCTACGATGCCGGGCGCCGCGACATTTTTTGACAAAAATGCACGTTGCGGGTTGCCTTGGCGCTGGTGGGGGGGGATAATAGGGAAACGGCGGCATGCCGGGCACGGGATGGACGTGCCGTGTGTGATCGGGCTCGCGCGTGTGTTCGCGTTTGTGCTTTGCCGTCGGTCAGGTCATCTGATTCGTTAGCAGTTCTGTCGGCAGCCGCTCTCCCCAGCCGGTGGGCCCGATGCGTGGACACCGTTGGACCCGTTTGGGGCTGCGCGTGCGTTGCGGCGGCGCGTTGACGCCCGGCGCTACGGAGTCGCCACCGCCGCAGACGTCGTGTGTTGAGGCCACCCCGCAGGGATGCAGGGGAACGTCCTGATGCATGGAGGGGTGCTTTCCGGGGGAAGGGCGGACGCCGGGGATGGTTGTGCGCGATATGGCGCGGCCATTCCGGCGTCCGCACTCGCTTCGGGCGCAATGAGCCCGGCGTTCGACGTACCGGGCCATGCGGATTCGCTTGTCGCGGGTTCGCTGCCGCGGGTCTGCACGGTTCGCGTGTCACTTCCTTGTCCTTGGTCGCGGCCCTGGCCGTCGCGGCCGGTTCTCGCGCCTTGTATTGCGGTCGTGATTCGGCAACGGGGCGGCGTCGCCCGATCCGAACCGCGCCGGTCAGGCAGCGGCGCGGCCGACGCACGCACGGTCCCTGCCTCGTGGTCGGGGTTCGGATCAGAACCCATGTCTTTGAATCGCGACGCTGGCTAAAGGATCGCGAGGCCGGCTACAGGATGATGACGCGCCCGCCCGTGACTCGGACGCGGTCTTCGCAGAACAACCTGATCGCGTCGGGGTACGCGATGCACTCCTCCGCGAACACGCGGGCCGCGAGATCGTCCGGCGTGTCGTCCGGTCGGACGCGGACGGTGCGCTGCAGGAGGATCGGGCCGTGGTCATACTCGTTGTCGCAGATATGCACCGTGCACCCACTCTCGGACTTTCCAGCGGCGAGGACCGCTTCGTGCACGCGCCGGCCGTACATGCCGGGCCCGCCGAAGTCCGGCAGCAGGGCAGGGTGGATGTTGATCACCCGTCCGGTCCACACGTCGGGCACGCGCCACAGCGACAGGAAGCCGGCCATGCAGACCAGGTCGGCGCCGGCGACGGCCTCGGCGACGCCGGCGTGGAACGCGTCCGCGGACATGCGCCGGGGATCGACGACCGTGGTGCGCAGACCGCGTCGGCGTGCGTGCTCGACGCCGGCGGTGTCGCCGCGGGAGCACACAACGGCGATAATCCGCGCGTCGAGCAAGCCGTCTGCGATCCGGTCGTGGAGGTTGATGAGCGTGCGTCCGGTGCCGGAGATGAGGACGGCGAGTCGCAATCGGTCACGCGGTTTCGTGGGGACCATGTTGGATCGCTTTGTGCGGGTGCGGGTCACCATGTCGCGGGACGGGTCCGTCGAGCCGGATCGGTCGGATGCATCCAGCCGCGGGCATCGGCGTTCCGAACGCCTGCGTCGCCCGAGTGCGCGGTCGGAACGCGATCGCCCGGACGTGTTCAGCGTGCATCGGCCACCTCCGCTGGTGACCGTGGGCCTTCGGCGGCATCTCGCCCGCCGACGTCTGCCACTGGGGGCCGGACGGTCGTGTCCCTGAGAGTGTACTCGATGAGCGGGGGGCAAGTCCCGTGCACGCGGCGCGCTCCGGGTTGCAACTCTAAGGTAACGGCGTCGCCGCGAGCCGGGGCGGAGCGCAACCGGACGTACATCATCATTCCGTAGCCGTACGAACGCGGTCCGGGGGGGCGAACCGAGTGCGAGCGCAGGCGACCGGTCGTTTCGCGGCCAGCGCGACTTCCCTCCCGCCGCGCCTGCGCGATCGCGGTTCGGCGCACCCGTCAATTCACCCGTGACAGAGCGCTACGGTATGGCCAAGCCCCGGGCGGCGAGGGCGTGGTCGATGAGGCGTTGGAGCCGCGTGTCTCCGTCGCCCATGATGTCGATCGCGATGCGCACGACGCCGACGTTGAGGTCATCGACGCCATCGAGGTCGGCGAGTTTGACCGCGTCCTTTTCCGTCGTGAGCGTCACGTCACACGCGTGGGTTCGAGCGAGTCGGCGGATCGTGTCGATGTCGCGCTGGCGGTACGCGTGGTGGTCGGGCCACCACCGCCGGGCGACGACGTCCACGCCGCACGCGGACACGGTGGCGCAGAACGCATCCGGATTGCCGATCCCGGCGAAGATGACGGCCCGCCGCCCCGCCGGCGGCGCGTCGAGCGGTGTGCCGTCCATGCGCTCGACGGCGGTGACGACGTGCCGACAGTGCACGTGCGCGGCGTCGGGCGCGGCGGCGCGGACGCGCGCGTCGATGTGCGCGAGCTCGTCGCGTGCGACCTGGTCAACGCGGGTGATGACGACGACGTGCGCGCGACGCAATGCGGTGATCGGTTCGCGCAGCATCCCGCGCGGGAGCAGGCGTCCATACCCGAACGGTCGGGTCGCGTCCACGAGCACGATGTCGAGGTCGCGCGCGAGGCGGCGGTGTTGAAACCCGTCATCGAGCAGGACGACGTCGGCGCCGAGGCGCTCGTGCGCATGGCGCGCGGCGTCGACGCGATTCGGATTCGCCAGGCACATCGCGCGGGGGCAGTGTCGCGTAATGACACGGTGCTCATCGTTGGGCCCGCCCTCGACGGCGCCATAGCCCCGCGCGACGACGGCGACACGCCGCCCGGCCCGCTCGAGGCGTTGCGCGAGTTCGATGACAAACGGCGTCTTGCCGGTGCCGCCGGTCGTGATGTTGCCGACGCTGATGATGGGGACCGGGAGCGCGACCGTCGCCCGGCGGCGGTCGTAGTGACGGTTCCGCAGTGCCACGCCGGCGCGGTAGAGCCAGGCGACACCGGTGAGCGCGGCGCGGACCGGCCACGCCCAGGCGCCCGCGGTCCCGGCGATGATGCTTGTATAGCGCGATGGCTTCATGGCGGTGTGGCGGGCGTCTATGAGTTGGCGGCTTTTTTGATCGCGGCGACGGCCATGCGATCGCACGCCTCGTTTTCCGGGTGGCCGGCGTGCCCCGCCACGTGTTGAAACGTGACGTCGTGGCGGCGGCACAATGCGTCGAGCGCCTGCCACAGGTCGGCGTTTTTGACCGGCGGGGCGTTGGGCTTTTTGCCGCGTCGCCACCCGTTGGCGATCCATCCTTCGATCCACTCGGTCATGCCCTGCGTGACGTAGCGGCTGTCCGTGACGACACAGACGCGCCATGGCTGTGTCGTGTTGAGCGCTTCGAGGCCCCGGATCACGGCGGTGAGCTCCATGCGGTTGTTGGTCGTGTGGGGCTCGCCGCCGGCCATGCGCTTCTCCTTGCCCGTGGCGCGGTGCCGGAGGATCAAGCCCCATCCGCCGGGTCCGGGGTTGCCGCTGCACGCGCCATCGGTGAACAACATGACGTCCGGCGGTTCGGGCAATTCACACCTGGCGTCTGGTTTCATGACGCGTTGGGACCGGGGTGTACCCATATTCGTTGGCACGGCGGCGCGGTACTGGTGCTGCGTCGCACGGTCAGTATAGTCGATAAGCTCGCCGATGTGGGAACGCATGACTGGAGCGATGGTGCCGGCGGTCAGCGCCGTCGCCACGGTTGCATGATGCGTATGGATGGACCGGCGGGGAACACCATCACGGGCCGGCGCGGGGAGCGATGGATCATTTCCAGTACATACGGGGCGTTCTGCACTGCGAGTCGGTGGACGTGCGGTCGCTCGCGGCGCGGTTCGGGACGCCGCTGTATGTGTATTCGAGGCGGACGCTCGTCGAGCACTACGATCGCATGGCTTCGGCGTTCGCATCGCTCAACCCATGGATCTGCTATTCGGTCAAGAGCTGCCCGAACCTCGCCGTGTGTCGCGTGTTGCGCAAACGCGGGTCGGCGTTCGACGTCGTGAGCGGGGGTGAGCTCGCGCGGGCGCTGGAGGCCGGGGCGGCGCCGGAACGGATCGTGTTCGCCGGCGTCGGCAAGACGGACGATGAAATCCGTGCGGGGCTTGCGGCGGGCATCGGCTGGTTTAACGTCGAGTCCGAAGCGGAGATGGAGCATGTCGCCCGGCTCGCCGCGGACATGGGCGTCACCGCGCGGGTTGCCCTGCGTGTGAATCCGGACGTAGACCCGAAGACACACGTGTATACGACCACGGGGACGCGCGAGACGAAGTTCGGCGTCGACCTCGAGCGGGCGCGAAGCGTTTTCGCCGCGTTCGACGGCCGCCCGTCGCTCCGGCTCGACGGCATCCATCTCCACATCGGGTCGCCCGTGAACACGATCGAACCGTTCGTGCGATCGATCACGCGCGGCGTGGCGCTCATCGACGCGCTCCGCGCCGCGGGACACGGGTTGCGGGCGATCAACATCGGCGGCGGATTCGGCGCGCATTACGACGGCATCGAAGCGCCCCCGGCCGCGCGCTACGCCGAGCGTATCGTCCCGTTGCTCGCCGGGCGCGACCTGACCGTACTCCTGGAGCCGGGCCGAAGCATCTCGGCGAACGCCGGGATTCTGCTGACGCGGACGCTGTACACGAAGGCGTCGGGCGAGCGGCGGTTCGTCATCGCGGACGCGGCGATGACGGAGCTGCTCCGGCCGGCGCTCTACGGCGCGTTTCACTTCGTGTGGCCGGTGCAGCCCGGCGACGGCATGATCCCGCCGACGCGCGGCGCCGACGTTCGGCTCGACGGCACGGTGTTGGTCGACGTGGTCGGTCCGGTGTGCGAGAGCGGGGACTTTCTCGCGCGGGACCGGTATCTGCCGCCCGTGTCGCGCGGCGATCTGCTCTGCGTGTTTTCGACCGGGGCGTATGGGTTCGCGATGAGCAGTCAGTACAACTCGCGGTGTCGTCCGGCCGAGGTGATGGTGGACGGCGACGACGTCCGCGTGATCCGGCGCCGCGAGACGTACAACGACCTGGTGTCGCTCGAGCGGTTTTGAGGTTGGCCGCGGCGATGTGGGACGTGGTAATGCGAGCGTCATGCCCAAGGTCCGGCCACGCGCACCGTGGGTAGGGTTGGGTGTGCGGCCGCACGGCCCCTCCGACACGGTCGGAGTCCGGAGCGGGCGGGGTTGGCGTGGGTTTCGCGGGGGCACGCCAAGCACGTAATCTCAGTATATCGCACGCGGCATACGGTGGCGGCTGTGCGGCGCGGGTGCGTCGGCGTATTGTGCAGGCGGCGGCCGGCATAGTAGTATGGATGCGACAATGGCACTCTTGCGTTACATGTCGGAGCAAGGTCAGGTCGAGACGGCGTCGCTGGCCGACGAGCCGTTCGTGATCGGTCGCGGCCCGTCATGCCAGATCGTGTTCGTGAGCGATATGGTGTCCCGCGAGCACGCCCGCATCGAGCGCGAGGACGACGGGCGGTACCGCATCCGCGACATGGGGAGTCGGAACAAAACGTCGGTCAACGGGCAGATCGTGTCCGAGACGTTGCTCACACCGGGCGACATCGTTCGGATCGGCGACCGCGTCATCGAATACGTCGGTGACGACATGACGCGTGACAAGATCGACATGACGTTCCTCACGCCGGACCGGCACGAACCGGCCCACGCGGACTGGATCAAGCCCAAAACGCCGCTGTCACTGACGACCCAGCAGGTCGGGCAATTGGCGCGCCTCGCGTGTGACACCGGGCTGACGTCACGCCCCGAAGACATCGCGGACGGCGCGCTCGGGCGGTTGATCCTGGATGTGTCCGCGGAACGAGGGTTCGTCGCGGTTCGTGGGGAGCGCAAAAAGGACCTGCGTCCCATCGCCCATCGCGCGCTCACGCGCATGTCCGGCGAATCGCTCGTGCCCGTGAGCGAGTCGTTCGTGTACGCGGCGCTGCTGCAATCGGTCGCCGGCCGGTACCCGCAAACCAACGGTCAGATCGACGCGGATTCCGGGTATGCGGCGACCGGCCTCGTGGCGCCGGTGACGTTTCGCGGCGAGGTCGTCGGCATCGTGTATGTCGACCGTCCCGGTGGGAAAAAGGCGTTTCCGGCCTCGGCGGCGCCGTACATCGCCGCCGCCGGCGCGCACCTCGGCGCGCAGATGGCCGAGGCGTCGCGGAAGCTCCTCAACACCGGGCTGCGTGACGCCGGGGCGTGGCTCACGACGGCACGGCGCCTGCAAGCGGCCCTCACGTGCGAGGTTCGCGGCAGCGACACGTTCGACGTGGCGATGACGTGCATGCCCGGTCGCGTGCGGTGCGGTGACTTCTGCGATGTGATCCACGCGGATGAGCATCGCTGCGCGGTCGTCGTCGTGGACGGCGGCGGTCGGGGTACGTCGGGTCTCGCCCAGGCGGCGGCGATCTGTGCGTCGATCCGCACGGCGCTCACCGTCTCGGATGATGCGTTGATGGCGCCCGCGGAGCTGTTTGACACGATGAACCGGATGGTCGCGGGGTCGCGCGCGCGACAGGTCGTGCCGTGCACGTACATCGGCATCGATCTTGCCTCCGGCAAGGCGGCGTACATCAACGCGGGGGGCATGCCGCCGCTGCTCATGGTGGCGCCCGGGCGGCTCGTTACGCTGGATCAAGCGTCGTTGGTGCTCGGCGTGGACGCCGACTTCACGTACGAAGCGACACGCGTCGACCTGTCCGACGTGTTCCGCGTGGTGTGCCACACGGACGGGTTGACGGAAGCGACCAACGGAGCCGGTGACGCGCTCGGCGATCAGCGGCTCCATGATACCCTCCTCGACCGTGAAGCGTTTCAGGGTGTCGAAGCGGTCGTGGAGAAGCTGCGCGCCACGTGGCAGATGCATCTCGCCGGCGCGGAGCCGGACGACGATGCGATGTGCGTCGTCGTCGGGCACGGGTAGGTCGACCGGGCCGGATCCATGTGCGTATGATCGGGTGGCGCGTTCGACGCGGCGGTCGGACGCCACGGGTGTGGACACGACCGACGTCCGCCACGGGAGGCGGACGGTACATGGTACGTGCGTTGCGGAATCCAGAGACCCGCGAAACGCGTCCGGCCACATCGGGGCGCCGCCCTGCGGCACGCGCGTAGCACGGTGACGGGTGTGTGACACGGACTTGCGCGTGGCCGGGGTATGAGGAAAGGAGTAGTCGCGTGTCGCAACGGTGCTTTCGTGTCTTGGCGGTGCTGGGTGTGACGGCTGGGTCGTTCGGTGTCGGTGTGTCGATCGCGCGGGGCGATCTCATCATCGACGTGGGTCGCGGCCCGGTGGTGGTGCATGTGCCTCCGTCGTACGACCCCGGCACGCCGGCGCCGCTCGTCATGTTGTTGCACGGGTACGGTGCGAGCGGCGCGTTGCAGGAGGCGTACATGCGGTTTACGCCGCTCGCGGACGCGTTCGGGTTCCTCTACGTGTTTCCCAACGGCACGATCGATTGTGCGGGGAACCGGTTCTGGAACGCGACCGATGCGTGCTGCAACTTCTGCGACAGCAGTATTGACGACTCGGGCTACCTCAGCGCGCTGATCGACGCGATCAAGATCGAGGCCAACATCGACGAGCGGCGGGTCTGCGTCATCGGGCACTCAAACGGCGGCTTCATGGCGTACCGCATGGCGTGCGATCACGCCGATACGATCGCGGCGATCGTGAGCCTGGCGGGCGCCACGTTCCTCGATGCGGCGGACTGTACGCCGTCGGAGCCGGTCCACACGTTGCAGATTCACGGCACGGCCGACGGGACGATCCTTTACAACGGCGGCTGCATCTTCACGTGTTATCCCGGCGCGGTGGCCACCACGGAGCAGTGGGCGGCGTACGATGGTTGCGCGATCGCGGGGGACACATCGCCGCCGCCGCTGGATCTTGACGGCGGCCTTCCCGGCGACGAGACGGTCGTGACCCGCTATGCGGCCGATTGCGACGCGGGCGGATCGGCCGAGCTGTGGACCATCGTCGGCGGCGCGCACGTCCCGGCGCTTTCCGACGACTTCAGCCCGCTCGTGATCGAGTTTCTCCTCGCTCATCCCAAGCCCGCGCGGCTTCCGGGTGACGTCGAGGGCGACGGCGACGTGGACCTGGCCGATTTCGGCGTCTACGCGCGGTGCATGGGCGGCCCGGACACGGTCACGCCACCGGCCGGCTGTGACGCTGTCGATTTCGCCAGCGCCGACCTCGACGGTGACGCGGATGTCGATCTCGATGACTTCGCGGTTTTGTCGTTGGGGTTCACCGGGTAGTCCTGTCATGAACCGGTGCGGTGTGTTGCCGACGTCCCGCCGCGGGAGACGTGCCACGCCGGGTGGGGGCCGGACACGCGTCCGGTCGCGATCTTGCGGTCACGGTTCCGTGCCCCAAGACGTTGTCCGTTCTGAATCACTCCACCTGGTCGGCATCGCCGCGCTCACCCGCGCGGTCGTCGAGCCCCGTCCGGTCGTTGAGCCCGGCGCGGTCGTCGAGGAACGCCTGGAGCATGATCTGCGCGGCGACGGGATCGACGCGGCGCCGCTTCTTGCGGCGCGACAGGCCGGTTTCCTCGAGCCTGGCCTCGGCCGTCACGGACGTGAGCCGTTCATCCCAGTAATGCACGGGTCTGCCGGTGGCGTCCGCGAGGCGCCTACCGAACGCGCGCGTTCGGCGGGCCTGCTCACCCTCGGTGCCGTCCATGTGGAGCGGTAGGCCGACGACATACGCGTCCGGGCCGAACGCGGCGGCGTGTTGTGTGACGGCCGAAACGCGCGCAACGAGCGACCCGCCGGCGCGGATCGTGGTGACGGGCGTCGCGACGCCGACGCCGGTATCACCCACGGCGATGCCGATGCGCCGGTCGCCATAATCAATGCCGACGTAGCGGGTCATGCGGGTGGCGGCGAGTTTCGCGTGGCGTCGCGGTACACGGCGGTCCTTACGGGTTGCGCTCGTGGCGCTGCGCCCTGACCTGGCCCACGCCGTTGGGCCTGGGGGTGGTGACACACATCCGCGCGGCCCCCGTCCCGTGCGTGCGGCGTCGAGCGTGCGTGGCGGACGCTATGCGTATCGGCTCCCGAAGTTATCGTTGACCTTGCCGACGAGTTCCTTAATGCTCTGTGCGTCGCGTTTCTTGCAGATGAGCGTGGCGTCGCCGGCATGGACGATCACGAGGTCGTCGACGCCGATCGTGGCGATCAGGTGCTTGTCCTCCGAGACGACGACGTTCCCGCGCGATGCGAGATGGCACACATCGCCGCCGACGGTGACATTGCCTTCTTTGTCGGCCGACACCACGGACTCGAACGCGGGCCACGACCCGACGTCGACCCACTGGCAGTCCATCGGAACCACGAGGAGTTTCTTGGCATGTTCCATCACGGCGAAGTCGATGCTGATGCGCAGCAGGCCCGGATAGCTGCCCCGGAGTTTTTCGGCACCGGCGCGTGTTCCCCAGGCCGGGGCGATCGCGCGCACCGCCGCCAACGTCTGCGGCAACCGCTGGCCGATCTCCTTCAGGATCGTCGGCGCCTTCCACGCGAACATACCGCTGTTCCAGTAGTAGTCGCCGCACGCGACGTACTCGGTCGTGTGCGCGAGGCTCGGCTTTTCGATGAACCTCGATACCTCATAAACGCCGTCCGCGAGCTGTGCACCGCGGTGGATGTAGCCGTATTGCGTGTCGGGCCGGATCGGGCGGATGCCGAGCGTGATGAGGAAGTTGCTGTGCTCTTCCGCGGCGCGGTACGCCAGGTCGACGGCGCTGCGGAACCGGTCGATCGGCGTGATGATGTGGTCGGCGGTGAACACGCCCAGGACCGCGTCCGGGTCACGCTCCTTCCAAATCGCCGCGGACAGCGCGACCGCGTTCGCGGTATCGCGGCCCACAGGCTCCCCGAAGAGATTCTCCGGCGACAGCTCCGGTATCTCCTTCGCGACCGCCGGAATGTGGTTTTCGGTCGTGATCACGGAGATCGCGCCGGGATCAAGCACCGCGGCGACCCGCTCGTACGACTGCCGGAGCAGGCTCTTGCCGTTGAACAGCCGGAGGAGCTGCTTCGGCCTGCCCTGACGACTCAGCGGCCAGAGCCGCACGCCGGCGCCGCCTGCCATGATCACCGCACATCGCATAGCGTGTTCCTTGCGTTTCCCTTGCCGTGTCCCGCGCCCCGGTTCGATCAGCCGACCTCGTCATACGCGACGCGCTCGAGGTCCGCAAACTCAAGCACCCAGGCGAGTGACGGGCCCGCTTGAAACTCCACGTTGACGTGCGTGCGCCGCGGACCTCGATGGAACGACACGATGCGGCCGAGCCCGTGCAACGGATGACGCACGAGCGTACCCACGCCCCACTCGCCGATGTCGTCGGGGAGACGTCCGTCGATCCGCGGCGCGGCGCGCCCCGCGCGCGGGCGGTCCGCCCGGACGCATTCTATCTCATCCGCCGGGAGTTCGTCC
>JBHHVO010000035.1:0-14611 GCA_046754365.1 Phycisphaerae bacterium
GCGCTCGCGCTCTATGGATTCGGCGCATCCGCGCACATCGTGATCCAGATCGCGCGACACCGGGGTTGCGACGTCTACGTGTTTACGCGGAGCGCGTCTCACCGCGCGCACGCCCGCCGGCTTGGGGCCGCGTGGGTGGGCACGGCCGAGGACCGACCGCCCACGCGCGTCGATCATGCGATCATCTTCGCGCCGGCCGGCGCGCTCGTTCCCGCCGCCCTGAGCGTGCTCAACCGGGGCGGCACGGTGGCGCTGGCCGGCATCCACATGTCGGCGATTCCGGCGCTGGACTACACGCGGCACCTGTACCATGAACGCACGCTCCGAAGCGTGGCGAACGCGACGCGACGCGACGGGGAAGAACTGCTCGCGGTCGCGGCGGAGCTGCCGGTCCAGACACAAGTCAGCGTGTTTCCATTGGAGCGGGCGCATGAGGCGCTGATCGCGCTCAAGACCGGCGGCATCGACGGTGCGGCCGTGCTGCGCGTGGGCGGGGCGCCCGGTCGATGACACTGCCGGGTGTATCGTTGACCGTGGAAGACGGGTATGTTGGGTGCGTGTCGCCGCGCGGATGACCGGTCGGTGCCCGGCATGTACACGGCGTTGCGGTGTGGCGGCGCCGACGGCGGATGGCCGACGCGGCGCCCGATGGTCCCGTTCGGGGCGAAGACCCGCGCGTGCCGTGCGCGTCGCGGCGGCATGATGGTGCAGAGCAAGCGTATGAGATCCGGCGCGAAGACGATCGCGGTGGCCGTGGTGCTGTTGGCGGGCGCGGCGTGTCACGGCGTTCGCGGCGGGCCGCACGGCGCGGAGAACCCGCGACGTTTCAAGGATGCGGCCGAGTGGGCGGCGAGGTTCGAGGATCCCGAGCGCGACACTTGGCAGCGGCCGGACCATGTCGTGTCGCTTGTCGGCCTGACGGACGGCATGAAGATCGCGGACATCGGTTCGGCGACGGGGTACTTTCCGGTACGGTTCGCCCGCGCGTGTCCGACGTGCAGGGTGTACGGCGTGGATATCGAGCCGGACATGGTGCGTTACCTGAACGAGCGGGTGGCCAAGGCGGGGCTATCGAACGTCGAGAGTTTGGTGTGCGACGCGGATGATCCGAAGCTGCCGGAGCCGGTGGACGTGATCTTCCTTTGCAATACGTATCATCACATCACGGACCGCGTGGCGTACTTTGCGCGGTGTAAGCGGCTGTTGCGGCCCGGCGGGCGCGTGGTCGATGTCGATTTCGTGAAGCGCGCGCTGCCGATCGGACCGCCGCCGGCGCACAAGTTGGCCGCCGACGTGGTGATCGACGAACTCACGCGCGCGGGCTACCGGCTCGTGCGGCGCGACGAAACGCTGCCATATCAATACATCCTGGTGTTCGAAGCCGTGGATTAGCGTTGTGATACGCCTGAATCGATGGGTGATCGGAGCCGCGCCCGTCAGGCAGCGCGGGTGCCCCGTCCGTGCGGAGCAACGGTGCGGGACGGACGTCCAGCTCGATCGATCCGCGCGGCCGTCCCCCAACCTTTGCGCCGCGTCTCGCGGCGGACTCCATGCGAGCCGCTATCTCGCGACGCAAGGGATGGGGCACCGGCGCAGAGGATTGGACCGACGCGCGTTTGACCGACTGGAAAGTCGGACCCACAGACTTGTTCCATGGGCTGCTACGGCTGCATCACTTCCACCGGGACGATGCGGCGGCGTTCGAAGTCCCTGCGGAGCACCGGCTTGCGGTCCTTGAAGATGACGAGGCTCCGGTCGTAGAACGTGACGGCGCCGGGGATGGCCGGCTCGCTGTTGGCGTAGACGACGGTGACGCCGCCGCCCGGGACGCCGGGGTGGGCGATCGTGCAGAGCACGGCGTCGTCGTCGGCCGTGTAGGTTACGCCGTCGAACTCGAAGCCGTTATCCGTCCAATGGACGGGGAACTCGATCGCGCTGAGGAATGCGGCGGTGTAGGCGTCGCGCACGGCGTCGCCGAGGATCAACACGCATCGCTCGGCGAGCGCGCCCTCCTCGATGTCGCCCGCGGTGTACGCGACGCGCTCGTCGTCCTCAAAGCTCGGTTCGATCATGGACCGGATCGTGCGGTAGGCCTCGGGCACGTCACCGGTCGGCAGCACGACGGCGAACGCGGATCCATAACGTGTCGCGGCGGTCGTCGGGAAGATGTCCGTCAACGGCACCCTGCGAAAGATGTGGTAGTCGGGATCGATCTCGACGGACTGGGGCATGACGTCGACGGGAATCGGGACCTCGCGCGCCGGGGTGGCGAGCGGGACGGTGAGGTCGACGACACCGGCCGCGTGGTGGATGCGGAGCGGGACATCGAGATCGAACGCGGGCTCGCCCTGTGTCACGCGGACCGTGAGCGTTTGGCCGGAGGGTTCGTACCGCGCGTAGTCGATACCGAGCGTCGGCGCCCCGCTGCTTCGGACCCACTGTCGGAAGAACGTTTCGAGCGACACGCCGCTCGTGTCTTCGCAGAGGCGCCGGATGTCGTCCCATGACGCGTACCGCCCGACGTATTCGTTCGTGAACCGTCGCATCGCGGCCCAGAAGTTGTCCTGTCCGATCTTGCGGGCGAGCATGTGGAGCACGGCCGCACCCTTGCTGTATGCGATGCCGCGGCTGCAGCCGTCCTCGCGCCCGAACGTTGCGAGCGGTCGATCGCGCGCGGGCTTCATGCGGCTCAGGAAGTGGGCGTAGTTGCGGCGGGCGCGCCGCGCCTCGTCCATGTTGCCGTCGAGCACGTGGCCGAAATAGTTGGCGCCGTAGCTCGCGAGCGACTCGCACCAGTTGCCGTCACGCGGATCGACGAAGATGCCGTTGCCCCACCAGCAGTGCAACACCTCATGGTCGATGTAGCCGTGCGACGTTTGCGATCGCCGGCCCATGTCGATGACGGCCGAACTCAGGAGCGTGAACGTCGGAAACGCGAATCCGCTGCTAAAGAAGTTGTCCACGACGGCGAAGTTCGCGGCCGGATACGGCCCGATGAGCGGTTCGTACCGGTCGAGGTAGCCGCGCACGGCGTCGGTCAGGCCTTGTACTTGGGCTCGCTGTCCCGGTTTGACGTGGACCGCGATGGCGGTTGCGTTGTGGGTTGTTTCGTGGACCTCGTGGGCGCCGCCGACGAGGACCATGCCGTCGAGTGGATACGGGCTTCGCCACGCGAGTCGTCCGGTTTGCTTGCGCATGGCCGCGTCCGGCTCGCCGCTTGCGACGAGTTCGATTCCGTCCACGGGCGTCGCGACGAGTGTATAGGTGGCGAGCCGCGGCTGGACGTGCTCGTCGGCGACGGGTTCGGGATACCAGTAGCCGCCGCCGAGGTAGACGCCGTCTTCGCCGACGTGTGCGTTCATGGTGAAGTTGTGGATCTCGCCGGGTCGCTCGCCGGCGGACTTGTCCTGATAGAGCGTGCCATCGTAATCCACGAAGAGCGCGAACGCGTCCGCGGGCCGATCCAGGACGATGACATGGGTGCGCGGCGCGGTCGCGGCGTCCGGCGCGGACTTGTCGCGCTTGATCGTTCGGCGGAGGACGCGGACACCGCCGCCGTGTACGCGTGTTATCTTGAGGTCCGGATGGAGCAGGAGTTCCACGGCCACGGGTCGGTCCGGCGGCAGCGCTCGGTCGTCGGTCCGCTCGACGTCCATCACGGACCGGCCTGTCAAGCGGTGGCGAGCGGGGTCCAGATCGACATCGATGCGGTACAAGTGTGCCTGCACGGAGATGGTTGGCGGCGAGAAGCCGGGGAATGTGGCACACCCCCCGCCGCCGAGCAGGGCCGTGCCCAACACGGGGAGCACCGTCGCGACGCGGTTGGTGGCTGAGAAGCGTTTCATAGCGTTCGGATCTCCGTGGGGCGCGTGCGCCGCGCCTGTTGTGTCGGCCGCGTGTGCCGTGGTCCCTGCGTGGCGTGCTCCCCACATGCCGGTATGCGATTGGTACCCGATCGACCGGGAAACGCAAGCGATGTGCGCGAGAAACACGCATGGAGGATGGGTTGAATCACGGCGTGGTGGGGACTTGTAGTCACCGGGCCGTTGGTTATACTGGGTGTGTGTCGTGCCGCCGGACCGGTGCGGGCGGATGGTTCGTACCGGCATCGTTGCGGCGATGGGGTCTCCGGCGTGGTGGGGTGGAGCGCCGGTGACCGGCGGCGCGTTTCAGCGACGGCTTAGCGGGGAGACGGGATCCGGTGGCCAGTCGAATCCGACATGCGGCGATTCGGTGGACCGGGACAATACGGCGAACAAAGGGGCGTGCTTCGGCCGCAACCATATGGCGAAAGTCGATGCGATCGAGCTGGAGGGGAAGGTTAAGGCGTCGCTGCCGAACGCGATGTTTAGGGTCGAGGTGCAGATCGGCGACGAGAAGCATCTCATCCTTGCGACCATATCCGGCAAGATGCGCAAGCACTACATTCGGATTCTTCCCGGTGACACGGTGCTCGTGGAGGTTTCCCCGTATGACCTTGCCCGCGGGCGGATCGTGTACCGGCGGTAGCGCCGATTGACACGCGACGATCGCGAACGGTTCCGGACCGCCCCCACCCCAGTGTGCCGATGCAACTCAAACGACGGGTTGCGTCGGTTGGCACCGGCAAACTTGTTTGCCCGTGGTGATGCGATCGCCGCCACGGGCAAGCTGTCGCCCGCCCATGCCACCCATCCGCGAACGGTTTCACACCGCTTCCACCCTAGCCCGATCATCCGCAACAGCGCTGGGTGCGATGGCGAAGCGCAGCGCGGCCATGTGCATCGCCCGGCGAGCGGGCATGCGGGTGTGTTCGGCTTGGGCATGCCGCGCTCCGGCCGTGGTATCGATTGATGCGTGGTCTCGCCGACCTCCTGCGCATCGCACCACGGCGGCGGTACGGCTGGTCGTCATGCGACGTGCATCGCGTCGATGATATTGTCGCGGGCTGCGTATCGGGCCGGTCCGATGCCGGCGATGACACAGGCGGCGACGGTAAGGGCCGATCCGATCGCGAACGTCCCCACCGGCAGGACGAACGCGGGCGAGAAGCCCGTGAGATGCGCGATGACCTCGCGCCCGCTGTGGGCCATGTGCAGGCCGAGTGCCAGGCCAATGACACATCCCAACAGCCCGAGTGTCATCGCCTCCGCGAGGACCACGCGGATGATCTGCGACTTGACCGCGCCGACGGCGCGGAGCACGGCTATCTGCCTGGCCCGCGCCCGGACGCTGACCATCATGAGATTCGCAATGCCCATGGCGGCCACGACGAGCGCAATCGCGGGGACCCACGTGACGACGAGCGTCGCGCGGCGGAGCGTTTCGACGACGGCGTGTTTGAGCCGGCGGACGGATCCCATGATCGCGTCGGGGCGTTGCATCGCCGTAGCGATCTTGAGCAGCACGAGCCGTTCGCGCAGGCGCGCCCAGTTCTCGTCCGGGGTTCGCTGCGCGGCTCGCCAACTGACATAACGGAGTGCGCGGGCAAACCGAACGACCTCGTCGCGTGCCGCGGGCGACAGTTCCGCGTCGCCGGCGACGTAGGCTGCCAGGTCGTCGTCGATGGCGGAGAGCGCCGCGGCTTCATTCGGCAGCCGGTCGGCCCAGCGACGCATCGCGGCCGCGACGGCCTTGTTGCTCGCGTGATGCGGCAGCGACGACGCGGAGAAGTCCGGCGGTGGTGCGGTGTCGGTGAGGTTGAGGTCGGCCATGATCATCGACACGATGTCGAGCCCGAACTTGTCCTGCAGGTCTTGCCGTGTACCGAGCACGGCGCTGGCGGCGGCGAACTGCATGTAGCTCGTGGCCTGGAAGAACGTCACGGCGATGTCGAGCGCGGGCGACTCGATGACCCCGGCGATCTCAAACTCCGCGCGCCGCCCCGCGACGGTGACGGCCACGCGGTCGCCCGCGTGGAGGTCCATCTCCCGTGCGGTCTGCGTCGGGATCAGCACGTAGCCGCCGCGTTTGAGCTTGGCGACGGCTTCCGCCTGCACCCCTTCGACGAACCCGATCTTCATCATGTCGAGGAAGCGATCCGGATCGGCGGACACGAAGACCGGGTGTGTGAACTTGCTGAGCAGGGTTTCGATCAGGCCGGTCCGCCGCGGCGCGTCCGCGGTCACACCGATCTTAGTCAAAGCGCATTCGACGTCGGTGACCACGGAGAAGTCGGCGACGGCGGGGAGCGCCCGTACGCGCTCGATGGCATCCCGGCCGACATGCCTCGGGGACCACACGAACGTCTCGGGCAACCGCGCCGGGAAGTCCCAGATGGCCATGACCTCGCTGGTGCGCTCCGCGACATACGTGATGAGCGACAAGCCGCCCATCAAGACCCAACACACGCATGCGCTCCGCCACGGCGCCCGGCCGAACTGGTCCTGGGCGAGGCGGCGGTCCAAGCCGAGCAGTCGTCCGACGCCGCCGGCGATGGGTCTGCCCGCGAGCACGACGACCGCGGGTGCGATAAGGACGTAGCCGCCGTAGAGCGTCGCGGCGCCGCTGAACGCGCACGGTCCGTGGAGCCACCACTCGTCCGGGACGTACGCGAGCATGAGGTGATGCACCATGATGAGGAGACCGCCGGCGCCGGTGGCCGCCCACACGGGCCCCATCCGCGCGCGGCGAGCGTGGATGTGCACGGCCGAGAGCGGTGTGACGCGGCTCACCTGAAGCACGAGCAACCCGGCGGCGGCGATGGTCGTCGCGACGCCGCACGCGATGGAGAGCTCGATCCCCCAGGCGCTGATGACGACGCGTTCCACCATGTCCGTCGTCCAGTGTGAGAGGGCGATCATGCCGCCGATGCCGACGCCGAGACCGAGCGCGGTTCCGATGAGCCCCAACGGCAGGACTTCGAGAAACACGAGGCACGCGATCTGCCTGCGCGTCATGCCGACGCAGCGCATGACGCCGAGTTGCGGCCTGCGCCGGTAGAAGCTCATGCCGATGGTCGTGAGGATGATGAAGAACGCGGTGAGTTGTACGACGAACGCGATGAGCACGAGCGTCATGCGGTCGAGGCGTTCGGATTCCGCGAGGAGCGTCTGGCGTGCCTCGGCCGATTCGATCGTGCACAGCAGGCCGCGGCGGTCGACGATGTCCTGGACGCCGGCCTTGGTGCGGGCGAGCGCCGGCTTGGACGGATCATCGAGCATGATGTCGATGACCGACGCCGCGCCCGGCGACGCGGCGAGCGCGCGGACGTCCTCGAGCGGGAGGTAGACATAGGGCTGTTGGAAATCGGCGATGCGCTCGCTGTCGAAGAGGCCGACGACGGTGAACGATCGTCGCGGGCCGCCCATGTACGGCGCGACGTGTATGACATCGCCGATCGCGACACCCCAATCCGCGGCCGCGGGTTTCTCCATGACGGCGACGCCGCGGTCGTTCGGCTCGATCATGCGACCGGTGAGGCCGGGCAGCGTGCGAAAGTGGCGTTCGGCGTCGGGGTCGATGCCGATCGCATCCACCCAGCGAATGTCCTTGCCGACGAGTTGATCGGGGCTCTCCGCATCGACGAGGAACATGCGTCGGCGGAGGCGCACCGCGACGTGTTGCACGTTCTCAAGCGCTGCGATGTCGGACGCGACGCCGGCGTCGAGCGCGCCGTGGTGGGCGCCTGGTGGGTGTACGGAGAGGTGGGCCGCGCCGAGCCAGTGGTTGACGATTTCGCCCATGACCGCGCGACGGGCGGTCTCGTAGATGCTCGTGATGGCGACGACGGCCGTCACGCCCACGGCCACCGCGACGACCACGGCGATCGTACGGGCGGACCTAACCGACCAGTTCCGCGTACCGAGCTGCCACCACCGCCGCATGACCGTCACCACCGGGCTCCACTTGTCCGACCACGACGCCGTCTTTGAGGATGAGCACACGATCCGCGAACGTCGCACCGGCGGATTCATGTGTCACGGCCACGACGGTCCGGCCGTGGGTCCGCGCGAGGCCGGCGAGCAACCGCCAGATCGCCTGGGCGTGGTCGGTGTCCAGGTTGCCGGTGGGTTCGTCCGCGAGCATGAGCGCCGGGTCGTTCATGAGCGCCCGCGCGATCGCGACGCGCTGTTGTTCGCCGCCGGACATGGCCTGGGGCCGGTGGTCCGCGCGGTGCGCGAGGTCTACGTCTTGCAGGAGCTTGCGGGCCTTGTCGTGCACGGCGCTACCGTCTTGCCCGTCGATGAGCGCGGGGAGCGCGACGTTCTCGAGCGCGGTGAGCGTCGGGAGCAGGTTGTACGCCTGGAAGATGATGCCGAGCCGGTGGCGCCGAAACAGCGTCCGCTGTCGATCGCCCATGCCGACCACGTCGGTGCCGTCGATGACGATCGAGCCGGACGTCGGCGCGTCGAGTCCGCCGACGAGGTGCAGGAGTGTGCTCTTGCCCGACCCGCTCGACCCCATGACGGCCACGAACTCGCCTGCGGAGACCGAGAGCGTCGCGCCGCGGAGCGCGAGAACCGGCGCACCCCCGGTCGCATACGTCTTGGTCAGGTCGCAAACTTCGAGTACGGCAGCCATGCATCGTACAGTGTACGCCGCGTGCGCCGTGCAGACCACATGCGCTTCAGCCAGCGCAACGCGTAGCGTTCGGCCCCCGTGCCGGACGTATCCGGCGCTGACGCGCGGAAATGCGAGGCGCGGTGCCGCCACTGCGATGGTGAAGGGCACCTCCGCCGGGCCGTGTCATGCGCGGAACGGCGGAACTTGCTCCGACGCCGGCTCGGCGAGAAGATACGTGCGGTGGGCGCCGGCCGATGGTAACGCAGGTTTACCGCGCACGGCCGTTCGTGCGATGATCGGCCGGGGATGGCGAGAACGCGCCATGGTCTCCGGTCACGAAACGCAGCGTGGTCGATGTATGACCGCGGCGCCGGCGGGGCATGACCCAGGCGCGTGTCATGCGGCGTCGCGGGTGAGGTGCCGGTTGCGCGGTTGGCGATCACGTGACGGCGTAGCGCCGCTCAGTGCGGCGGGCCACCCGGCGGCGCGACCGGGTCATAAGGACACACATCCATGAATCGCAACGTGGTACAACGCATACGCTTTCGGGTGATGGTGGCGATGGTGGCGTTCGCGGGCGGCGGCATCCTTGCCGGTTGCACGACACCGCCGCCGCCCGTCGTCGGCGGCAACGACAACGGGAGCGCGACCGACGGTGTGCCGCGGTGGCGTCCGGCGTTTGACGCGGGGGCGCTCGGCGTGCTCTCGGCGGTATGGGGCTCCGGGCCGGCTGATGTGTTCGTTGTCGGCGGGGTTCCGGACCGCGGCGAGGTCTATCACTTCGACGGCGCCGCGTGGCGACAGATGACCGTGCCGTGTGTGCCGCTGCTCGTGTGGGTGTTCGGCTTCGGGCCCGATGACGTGTACGCCGTGGGCGAGGACGGCGGGATGGTTCACTACGACGGTGCGGCGTGGACGGGTGTGGAGACCGGCACGGACGAAGACCTGTGGGGCATCTGGGGCTCGGCGCCTGACGACATGTGGATCGTCGGCGGCGACGTGGGCGGCGGCGGGCCGGTGTTGTTGCACTTTGACGGCACCGTGTTCGTACCGTTTGCGACGCCCGAAAACGACAGGCAGGCGACGTCGCTCTTTAAGGTTTGGGGCATCGGGTCGCGGACGTTCGCGGTCGGCGAGAACGGGCTCATCATCGAGTTCGACGGCACCGCCTGGGCGCAGGTGCCCGCGGGCGCGGCGGCGGACGACGACTTCGTGGCGCTCTGGGGCACGAGCGAGGACCACGTCGTCGCGGTCGGGGGTCGCGCGACGGGGCGTCTCGCGGTGTTCGACGGGACGACGTGGACGACGCAGGTTCTGTCGGCCGTGCCGGGGCTCAACGCCGTGTACATGGTCGCACCAGACGAGGCGATCATCGGCGGCGTCAACGGCTTTGTCGGCGTGTACGACCCGACGACGGACACGCTCGTGGCCGAGGCGGCGGAGACGCAGCAGACGATCCATGCCGCATGGGGCGATGGCGCCGGGCGGGTCTATGCGGTCGGCGGGCGGTTTTCGCCGCCGTTCACCGGGCTTGCACTGGTGCGATCGGCCGGTGACACCGGTCCCGGCACCGAGGCACCGTCGGCGCCGAACTGTACGACTGGCGCGGATTGCGCGGCGGACTTCGCATGCACGGCCGGTGTGTGCGTCAAAGCCGACGCGCCGCAGCTTGACCTCGGTGTGACGAGCAACGGAGCGTTCGAGTCCGTGCCGGACGGCGCGGCGATGCCGCTGATCGCTGGCTTCCAGGGTCTCAGCGAGATCCGCGTGACGGTGCGTGTCACGGGGCTTGTGGGGTCGCCGGATGCGGGCGTGCTCGTCGCCCACACCGTGACGCTCGCGGACGACGGGACCGTGCTCAGCATCCTTCCGGCGTTTGCGCCGATTACGCTCTTGGCGACGGAGGATGCGGATGTCTTTGAGCTTCGCGACCGGCAGATCGTGTTGGAAGGGGCTCCCGGCGAACTCGACGGGCGCGAGGCCGTGGTGTCGATGACGCTGACCGACGCCGAGAGCCCGTGCGTGACGGCGACGGTGACCCGAACGGTCGTCCTCACGCTCCCGCAGTAGCGTCCGGCAGCACGTCCCGACAACACGCGACACGCGGGTGCGTTCGACCGGTGTGTCGCCTATGCCATCATACCGGACGGTGCACCGCAGTACGTCGGTGATGAGCGCAGGCGGTCCGGCCGATCGTTGGCAAGGGGCCGTGAAACGGCTACACTGGGTGTGCTGCGGTGCCGGACGGAACGTCCCGGCCGCTTTGGACGGCTGTACATGTCCCGATACGCGTTCCCACCGTGCCGCCGGGCTGCGCGGTACTGGACGCCGACAGGACTGATCGCTGCGCGTGGCGCGATGGGTTCCGGTCGGTATGCGTCCGATCGCGCCTAGACGGGAGGACAACCGACATGATGAAGCCGATGTATCGGTGGTGGGTGGTGTGCGCGGCCGCGCTCGTGGCGGTCGTCGGGTGCGTGGTGCCGGGACCGGATGGCGGCGGTGACGGGAGCGACGGCGCGGTGACGCCGGCTACCTGGTCATCAACCCGGACTGCGAGGCGGCGGCCGACATCTTCGCCGCGCTGGGTGAGCCGTTGCCATCGGCGACCGCGGCGCAACTCGCGACGTTCGAGCGCGGCAAGGCGGTGTTCCTGCGGCGATTCGATCGCGCGGACGGTCTCGGTCCGGGGTTCAACGTAACCTTCTGCGGTGCGTGTCACGAACGTCCCACGGTCGGCGGGAGCGCGGGGCTCTACCGGAACTTCGTGTTGAGCGGGACGTCGACGGCGGACGGCGCGTTCATCGCCGGTTCGTTCGGTGGCGTCGTCCGGGCGTTCAACTACGACGAGGACTTCGACGCGTTTCGTCCGGTGATACCCGGCGACGAGAACGTGTTCGCGCAACGCAACGCGATACCGTTCTTCGGCGTCGGTCTGCTTGCGGAGCTCAGCGACGAGGAGATCCTATCCCGTGCGGACCCCGACGACGCCGACGGTGACGGCATCAGCGGTCGCGTGAATCGCGACAGCGGGTTTGTCGGGCGGTTCGGTCGCAAGGCGCAGACCGTGTCGATCGAGGGTTTCATCCGCGGTCCGTTGCAGAACCATCTTGGCATCACGACCGATCCGCTGTCCGATGCGCAGCGCGCGATGCTCCCCGTCGACAGTTCCGGCGCGGGGTTGCAGGGTGCCAACGGCGGCAAGCGTCGGCCCGTGCTGCAGGCGGCGGCCCCTGAAGGTCCCACGAGCGACGACGACGGCGTCCCCGATCCCGAGTTGAGCGGCGAGGACCTCTTCGATCTCGTGAGCTTCGCGATGCTGCTCGCGGCGCCGATGCCGGAGCCGCCGACGGCCCAGACGCAGCGCGGCCGGGACCGGTTCGACGACATCGGCTGCGCCGCGTGTCACACGCCGATGCTCAACGGTCCGCGCGGCGGCATCCCGGTGTATTCGGATCTTCTGCTGCACGACATGGGCGATGCGCTCGCCGACGGTATCGTCCAGAGCCTGGCGACCGGGTCGGAGTTCCGTACGCAGCCGCTCTGGGGCCTGTCCGCGGTCGGGCCGTACCTGCACGACGGACGGGCCGAAACCGTCGATGCGGCGATCCTGGCCCACGGCGGCGAGGCGCGGGCGTCGCGCGAGGCGTATGCCGCGCTGACCACGAGCGAGCAGGCGGACGTTGTCGCGTTCATGCTGTCGCTCGGCGGGAGGGATCAGTTCAGCACCGGTCTGCTGCCGCCGGATGCCCCGATCCCACCCGTGGGTGCGTACGGCGGGCCACGGCGTGAGCTTACGAGTGAGGAAGCGGCGCGGTTCTTGCGCGGGCGTGAGCTGTTTGATCGCGACTTCGGCCATGAGACCGGCGTCGGCGGGCCGCGGTTCAACGGCGACTCGTGCCGCGCGTGCCACTTCGAGCCCGTCTTGGGCGGCGCCGGTCCGCGCGGCGTCAACGTCATGCGGCACGGGACCGTTAGCGCCGACGGCGCGTTCACGGCGCCGGCCGTCGGAACCATCCTGCACAAGCAGACAACGGACCTCGGTCAACCCGTCGTGCCGCAGGACGGCGTGACCGTGTTCGAGCACCGGCAGACACCGCACACGTTCGGCCTCGGGCTCATCGATGCGATCGACGATGCGACGATCCTGGCCGGCGCCGACCCCGACGACGCCGACGGCGACGGCATCAGCGGTCGGGCTTCGGTGGTCGCCGACGGCCGCGTCGGGCGCTTCGGCTGGAAGGCGCAGGTGCCGAGCATCGCGGAGTTTGTTCGTGACGGCATGGCCGCGGAACTCGGCATCACCGTCGAGGCGCAACCGGACCTGACGTTCGGCGCGATTCAGGACGACGACGACGTCGCGGATCCGGAACTCTCGGCCGCGGACGCCGAGGACCTGGTGTTCTTCATCGCGATGCTCGCGCCACCGCCGCGCCAGACCGCAGCCGCCGGCGGCGACGTTGCGCTGGGCGAGGTGGTGTTTGAACAGGTCGGTTGCGCGAAGTGTCACATACCGAAACTTACGAGCACCGTCGGGCCGGTGCCGCTGTTTTCGGACATGCTGCTGCATGACATTCTGCCGGCGGGCGCCGTCGGCATCGAAGACACGTCGGCCGGCATGACCGAGTTCCGCACGGCGCCGCTCTGGGGTCTGAGCCAGACCGCGCCGTACTGGCACACCGGCGAGGCGGATACGATCGACGGGGCGATTCAACTGCACGACGGCGAGGCCGCGGCGATCCGCGATGCGTACCTTGCGCTTGACGAACCGTCGCGCGAGGCGCTGCTCGCGTTCCTTGGGACGCTGTAGCGCGCTGCCGGGCGGCCTCCTCGCTCGATGGAGCGGGACGACCGGGCCGCGACCGCAACAGGCTCTTGCGATACCTGAGTTGCGCCATCACGAAACGTACTTTTCGGGCTCGGAGGGCATTGGGGTATGGACACAGAAAGCACCCGCAAAACGCCGGTCGGAATACTCCGGCGCGGGTATTTCGACACCCTGGTGAGGGAGCGGGTTTTCGGCGGAAACAGCGGCTTTTCCGGCTTCGTTCCGTTGCGATCGCGGCTCGGATGATCCATCGAATCACGTGCGACGGGGCTTCGTGGGGTCCGCTGCGCGGGCCGACGCCCTGGTCGGACGCTCACCGTGCGGCGTGTGTGTCCGGTCGGTGTGCGGACCGGCGCGGGGGGGTGTGCCGCGGGTGCGTGTACCGACGCGACGTCCGGCGTGTTGCGTAGTTCCGGCTGGAACCCCGGCGCGTAGCGACGTGGTCGGAGCCGACATGCAACGGCGTCGCGCCCTGGCCGCGGTTCGTGCTATCATACATGATCGTACGCGCCCGGCGGTCGCGCGTGGGGAGGCTCGCTTGCGATGTTGCGGATCGGGATTGTTTGCGTCGTGCTGGCTGCCGCGCTCATCGACTGCACGCCCCACGCGGACAGGAGCGCCGAGAACCCCGCGATCGGAACCCCGGGAGGCGATGCGCCTACCGTGGAGGACCCCGGCATGGACGTGACCACGACGCCGTTCACGAGCCCGGTCGGACTGCCCACCGGTACGGTTACGATCGGGGACGACGTGTTTCATGTGGAGATCGCGGCGACGCCCGACACGCGTGAGCACGGTCTCATGGAGCGCGCGTCGCTTGACGCCGACGCGGGGATGCTGTTCGTGTTTGACGAACCGTTGGTCCTGAGCTTCTGGATGCTCAACACGCTCATCCCGCTCGACATCGCGTTTATCCGCGACGATCTTACGATCGCACGCATCGACAGCATGGAGCCGCTCTCACGCGAGCTCCACTCGTCCGGCGAGCCGGTGCGCTTTGCCCTCGAGGTGCGGGCCGGGGAGTTCGCCCGGCGGGGGATCGAACCCGGTGACACGGTCGAGCTGCCGGTGCCTTGACGGGTTCGCGGTCGTGCGTTGCCGACGCCCGGCGCGCAACCGCGGACCGCGCGTTGACCTGCATGCTCGCCGCAGGCCGCCGTGGCGCGTGCGGGCTGAAAGCCTGCGCCGCACGTGACCTTGCGCTTGGCCGTTAAGGCTGTGCCATGGAGTGACACTAACACCGGGCGATTAGCTCAGTCGGCTAGAGCGCCTGCCTTACAAGCAGGAGGTCACAGGTTC
>JBHHVO010000036.1:0-14587 GCA_046754365.1 Phycisphaerae bacterium
TCGGCAGGGCGGTTTTGACCCCCAAGGTCTGCACTACAAAGTCACGTTGAAGGGGCGGCGGCATGATGATTTCTCCGCTTCGAATGCACGGCGGCGACGGGTGGCACGGGCAAACTCGTTTGCCCGTGCGCCTCGGCCGCCGGCAAGCTGCCGCTTGCCCATGGCACCCGGCGCTGATGGCTCCATCGCAGTGCGCATGCCGTGGTCGCGCGTGTTTGGCTTTCCCGATCGTCGGCGGCCGGAACGTTACGGCCCCGGTGGCACCGCCGGCGACAGCGCCGGGGTTCCCGTTCGCGGTGCACGCGACGGCGTGGGCTAATCGCACGGCGCGTCGTCGGACCCGTCCGCGTCGTGTGGGCGCCTGACGTTGAACGCCTTGTCGAACGCGTCGTCGAACGAATACACGTCTTCGAAATCCTCGAGCGTGTCGCCTTCCTGTCGCTGCATCAAGTTGTGTTCAATGAACGCGAACACAATTCGGCCGAAGTCTTCCGTGCACGTGATATGCCATGATTTGAGGACCTCGCGCGCGAGCAACCCCCACCGCTCGAGCGCATAGTCCCGCAACCCCCAGCACAACTCGCGGCCGGTGACGTGCCGGTTGAGCTTGTCGCTGCCGCCGGCCGCCTCGACGGCGTCGATGATCGGGCGGGGCAGTTGTCGGGTGTCGTGTTTCGTGATGAGATCGTTCCACTCGAGGTCATGCTCGTAGAGGTACCTCGCGAGCATCCTGTACGCCTGTGTCTCCGGGCCGTGGATCGCCTCGACCGCGTAGTTGAGACCGTCGCGCACGAACAGGAACGCGGCCTCGGGATACCGCCCGACGTGTCGGACCATACGCTGCAGGGCTTGGGATGCGTTCGGTTCCATGGCCTGTGTCGTGTTGTACCGTGGCGCCACGCTTGCGTTCCGCGGCGCCGCTCGGGCCGCCGGTGCCCGAGGCTCGACCGCGTCGCCGCGGCGCGTGCGGCGCCGGGCTCGCGCGACGCCGGGCACGGCGATGCGTGTGAGCCGGGACCGCGCTCCACGCGATCGCCGGAGCGCGTCCGGACGGCCGTGCCGGTCCGCGCGCTGACCGCCGGTGTGCCGATGCAACTCAAACGACGGGTTGCGCCGGGTGGCACGGGCCAACTCGTTTGCCGGTGGTCATCCGATCGCCGCCACGGGCAAGCTATCGCTTGCCCATGGCACCCATGAATCAGGTGCATCGGAGCACTAGGCGTCCGGTGCCGGGGGGTTCGTTTCCCCGGGGCCGCGAGGCCCGTTTGGTGCTCTCCGGCCGCGCCCCCGGCGCCGCCCGCGGCGGCGGCGCGGCGGTGCGTCCCGCCCGGCGGCCGGCGGCGTCCGCCGGGCATCTGCGGCGTCGGGCGGCTCGTGCCGCTCGGTAGCCGGCGGTGTGGTCGTGGCGTCCGGCTTAGCTCCGTGCGGTGCGGGTGTTGTCGACGGCTGGTCGCGCGGTGGCCGCTCGCTGCGTTGGGGTTCGCCGGTGCGTCGCCTTCGCCGTCGGGGTCGGCCGGCTGGTGCGCGGGATGCATCCCCGTCGGTGCCTGGCGCGGCCCGCGGTGCGGTCGTGGTCGTGCGGTGTTGTGGCGGTGATCCGGGTTTTGTTCGTGGCCGGGGCAACGGTGTGGTAGCGGCGGGGGCGGCATCGGGGGGTGGCGCGTTGGTGTCGAGGATGTCCTCGGCGACGACGGTGATGCGCGTGTCATCATCGCAGCGGATCTGGACGAGCTGGGTGAGGACCTGCCGCCCGACAACGACGCCGTCACCGTGGCTTGTACGGATTCGCGCACCCATCCGGGGTAGCTTCTTGTGGAGTTCCTCGTAGCCGACGTGCTCATACCGGAGACAACATTTGAGTCGCCCACACCGCCCGGAGACCTTGGAGGGATCGAGCGTCGCCTTCTGGAGCTTCGCCATTTTCATGCTGATCGGGCGGAGTGTCTTGAGGAAGACCTTGCAGCACACCTCACGCCCGCAGGTCTCGTAGTCGGCGAGGAGGCGGGCCTCGTCGCGGGCGCCGACCTGGCGCATTTCGATGTGGGTCCGGAACTCGGTGGCCAGGTCGCGGACCATGCCACGGAAGTCGACGCGCTGCTCGGCCATGAAGAAGAACACGATGCGCTCGCCGCCAAACGGCGTCTCGCACTCGACGACCTTGAGGGGCAGCTTGTGCCGGTTCGCGAAGTGCTGGGCGACGCGTCGTTTCGCGTGGCCGTCGCGTTGGATATGGGCCCACTCGGCGAGGTCGCTCGCCGTGGCCTCGCGGAGGATTCGCCCGGCGTCAAAGATAAACGCATCCTCGCCGCAGGACTTGACCCAAGCACGCATCTGATCGCGGGTGACGGACTTGTCGCACCCGCTGCAGGTGAGGGAAACCTGCTCACCCACCTCAATGCCGCGCCCGGTCTGGACGATGACGCGGGCGCCGCAGGTGAACTTCATATCCGCCGGGTGCGAGAACTCGCCGATGTAGCGCATGTATCCGTAGCGGACCGCGGTGGTCGGGTAGATCTTCTCGAGCCCGTTGCCGCATCGGTTCTGGCCGCTGCCGCAACTCCCGCAGCCGCCGTGCGCCGGCCGCGCGGGCGCGGCACCAAGCAACTGATCCAGTTGGACGGTGCGTTCCACCATGCATCACGTCTCCGCGCTAGCGAGCATCCACCTACTAGTGTAGTCTATCGGACAATGGATCGCCACCGGGCGACCCGGATCCGGGCGGCGGTGTGCGGCGCCGGTGCCGCGGGTGTTGCCCACGAACCGCAACGACAAGGAGGTTGAACCCATGCGACGAACGCGAATCCTGGCCGCCGTGCTGCTGGCCGTGCCGTGCATGTCGGGCTGTAACGCCCTGCTCGCCTTGATCACCTCGACCGTGTCGATCTCGATCGTGAACGACACGGCGCTCCCGGTCGACGTGACACTGGTCGTGGCCGACCAGGCCGTGGACATTCAGAACGACATCAACGCGTTTTTTGCGCAGGTGTTCGGGGACGAAACGACGTTCACGATCCAGGGCGGCGGGATCGTGTCGGTGCCTCGGTCGTGTGCCGACGCGGAGGCCGTGTTCATCAAGGAGGCCGAGCAGCAGGGGTCGATCTTCACGGCCCAGGCGGACACGGACGTGGTCGTCATGGGGACGGACTTTTCCTGCGGTGACGAGATCGTGTTCACGATTTCGCCCGGCGGGATTCTCGGTCTCACGGACATCGACATTTCCGTTCAGGTGCGGTAGCCCGGGCGGCGTCGTTGTCCGTCGGGTCGAGCGGACGTCGGGCGCGGTCCGTGTGCGGCGCGGGGATGCGCCGTGGGGGAACGCGTCCGGCTGTGTGGCGCATGGACATCGCCTCGGGCGGGGTGGGACGGAGCGTCCCGTCGGCGCGGGACCGGTCAAGGCGCGTCGTGATCGCCGCCGGTTCGTTGTGACCCGGGGTTCGGCGATGCGGGCGCGGATTCCATGTCGCGCGCGAACGCGGGCCAGTCGGTGGCGCGGATCGCGATAGTTCGGAGCCGGTCGACGGAGACGCCGCGGGCTCGCGCGGCCTTGAGGCGGTCGAGCACATGCGCCTCGTCGATCCGTTCGTGGATTCGGTTCCTGAGGATGCCGCGGATGTAGTAGAGTTGCCTGACATCGGGATCGCGGCGACTTTCGCGTGCGACGCGGCAGATGCCGGGGATCTTGCTGAACGCGAGGGCCCAAGAGTCGCTCGTGGGTTTGCCGGCTGCGTCGAACGCGAGGTATCGCTCGGCGGCTATGTCCATCGCATGGAGCAGTTCATCGGACGGGAAGCGTCGTAGCCATTGCTTGAGTTTGTTGCGTCCGTTGCCGTTGACGCGCCAGCCCGGCGCGAGTGCGGTCCAATACGTGCAGAGGCGGTCGACGGTCTCGTGTCGGAGGTTCCGGACGCCCTCGCGCCACGCGATCATCATGTCGAGCTGTTCACGCCGCCGTTGCAACGCATCGAGTTGCGCGTGGCCGCGACCCGGCGCGCGATCCTGATTGAGCGGCGTATCGTGCTTTCCGGTGTTGCACGCGGCGCACGCGGTGATGAGGTTGGTGAGGTCGTTCGTGCCGTGGTCGCAGACGGGTTGGATGTGGTCGACGTGGAGCACGACGTCCGGCGCCGAGGCCCCACAATACTGACACCGGAACCCGTCGCGTTTGAGCACGTCGAAGCGTA
Organism: Phycisphaerae bacterium; assembly: GCA_046754365.1. Classification (GTDB taxonomy): domain Bacteria; phylum Planctomycetota; class Phycisphaerae; order UBA1845; family UBA1845; genus JBHHVO01. The sequence continues at coordinate 4,182 of JBHHVO010000036.1, forward strand.
TGCGCCGGGAGAGCCCGGTACGCCGTCTGCGGGATGTCGACACGTCAGCACCGTCCCTACGCCGGTAGGCGTTCGCCATGCCATCCGCCGCGCCGCTACCACCGCGTTTCCCCCGTAAGGCCCGTGCGGGCTCGCCACTCCGATTGTCAAGATACGTGACGGCGGCATTCCATTGACGCCGTGTGGCGCATTGTAGCGATATGTCGCATGAATGGCCAGTGGCTGCGCGAGGGAGCCCCGCGGCCCGGCGGGGGCCTCGTCCTCCCCGGCGCGGGGGTGTCGCGTTGGTTGACGCGGTGGTGGGTGTCGCGCATAGTGTTTCAGAATGTTTTGAAAGGAGTGACAATGGCGGGGGAACGGTTCGAGCCGGCGGGCAACCTGTTCGTGCGGCGATGGGGGGAGATGGCGGCGAGCTGGGGTATCAGCAGGACGATGGCGGAGATCCATGCGCTGCTGTACCTCTCGACCGAGCCGCTCTGCACCGACGACGTGATGGAGCGTCTGGAGGTGTCGCGGGGGAGTGCGAGCGTGAACCTTCGTGAACTCGTGAATTGGGGCCTGATCGACCGGATCCACCGCCGCGGCGACCGGAAGGAGTACTTCGAGGCGCAACACGACGTGTGGCAGATGTTCGAGACGATCGGACGCGAGCGCAGGCGCCGCGAGATGCAGCCGATCGTCGAGACGATCGAGCGATGCCGCGACATGGTGGAGAAAGAGAAGTCCGGGTTGGCCGGGGCCGCCCGGGTCGAAGCGGACGCGTATCAGAAGCGGTTCGATGACATCCTCGAGTTCTGCGCGCTCATGAACACGCTCTTCAATCTCATGACCAAGGTCGGTCGGTCGGGGATCGCGCCGTTCGCGAAGATGATCGGCCACGTCTCGGCTACGGGGATCGAGCGAGCGGCCGTGTCGTGACGGGTTTGCGAACGCGTAGGTGGGGATCATCGGCGCGGCCGCGAATATGTGCGTCGCGCCGCCGAATCCCCATGCGACGCGGCCGAGCGGGTGCTACGTGGGCGCGGCAGGAGATGGATCATGAGCGGGAGCATCGACATGATGATGCAGAGGCGGATGTCACCTTGGACGGCCCTGATGTTGGGGCTGAGCGCGGTGGGGGTTATCGGGATCGTGTGTACGGCGGGCGTGCTGCTGTATGTCATGCGGGTCGCGGACCGACAGGCGTCGAGTGTGCTCGGGGTCGTGGGGCACGCGGTCGACGGGCTTCCGGAACTTATCGGGTCGCTGCCGCCGGCGGTCGCGGACGCGCTGCGGGACCGCCGGGCGCCGGCGTATGCGCGATCGTTGTCCGTTGTGACGGACTATGTCTTGGCCGGTGAGCGTCGCGGTGTGATACCCGTGGCGACGATCGAGAACAAGGGCGACGAACTCGTGACGATGTTGGGGCTCCGGGTCGTGGCGCTGGACGCGCGGGGGCGACCGATCCGGGAGTGGACGCAGGTTGTGGCGACACCGGTGACGATCGACGATGACTGGCGTGGTCCGCTGGCGCCGGGCGCCACGCGCCGCGTGCTGCTGTCGCGGTATGGGCGTTGGGCGCTGGACCGCGACGCGATCGCCTCGACGGAATACGAGATTACCGACGTACGGGTGTGGGACCCCGACGCGGTGGTCGGCGGCGATGCGTCCTAGTCGTGGGAACACGCGCCGGGTCGTATGATCACATTGCCGGCGTCGCCGCGGTTCCCTAGTTTCCGCGGTTGCGGGGCCGGGACGGCGTGCCGCGCGGCGGTCGTGGGGGCTCTGAGGATAGGGGTGGGAAGGACCGGCGTGCCGGGTCTGCGCGTCCGAAGTGCTCGTGTGGACCTCCCCCGGTTGGTTTGGCCTCGTTGGATCGAGGCACGTGCGCCCGGGTCGATTCCCACGGTCCGGCCGTCAGAGATACACGTTCCTGCAGTCGTTCGCTCGGCCAGCGTTACCGGTTCACGAATACTGCGGCCGCTCTGCGTTGTGAGGGGTGGGCCGTTCGCGTGGTGAACCGGCGTGAACACCGGCGGAGCGCGCTCACGTCTCCCGGATTCATGTACCCGATGGTTCCAGGGTTCCGTCGCGAGTCACCGGCCTGGTCGTCGGAACACCGGCGCGGTGGGCTGGAAGACCCCAGGGTGTGCGGCGGCACGGCAGTTCAGGCGCCGAGGGATTCCGGTGAGGAGGGCAAGAAGAAGGGGCGGCGGTGTATTGCTCCGACACATGGGGCAGGAGCGCATCGGGCGCTTCGTGCGCATACACGGCGGCGTGATCGGTGGCATTTGTGTTGAGGTTCTCCTCCAGTTTAGTTGCTCTCAAAACGCCCCGGTAGGACCTGGATCACTTTGAGGGCGAAGTAGTCGAGATCGTGGAATCCATAGGTGGTACGTTTGACGACTTTGATCTTGTTATTGACTCCTTCCAGTTTGCTGGTGGGTTTTCCTCCAAAGAAGTTGCTTGGTTTTTTGGGTCGAAACGTGGGTGGACAGCGGCTCTGCGGGGCTACGCGGACGTCTGGCAAACGACGTTGTCCGGCGTCGAAGGGAGAACGCGGTGTCCAAGTCCGGTGTAGCGGGTTTTTTCCCCTGGCGTCGAGTGGCAGTCACGTAGGTGAATACCGTTGCGGCGTCGCGAACGGGAATCGCCCGGGTGGCGCCCGACCGGCGATGCCGGCCGATCGGCCACGCCGGTGGGGTGCCCGGGGCGATCCGCTCGAGCGCGCGGAGGTTGATTCGGGATCTGAACTTCGCCGACTTCACCATGCTCCACTTCGCCGACTTCACCGTGCTGCCGTAGGTCGAACTCCGGAAGATGCGATGTGACCGGTCCGCTGGGTTCGGGCCGAGGGTTTCGGGTTCGTCGAGACGCACGCCCGCGTCACGCGCCGTCTGGCCGCATGCGCCGCCGGGCTTTACAAGGCGGGGCTGAGCGTGGAGGCCGTGGCCCGCCGTGTTGCCGATCGTGTTGCGAGACCATTGGGCGCGGCAGTATCGCGATTGTCTTCCGGACCCCACTTTCTTCCACACCCCACTTGCTTCCACACCCCACTTGCTTCCACGCCCCACTTGCTTCAAAACCCCGTTTTCTTCCCAACCCCACTTACTACTCCGACACAGAATGAATGAACACATAGAGAGCTCAGGGACGATCCGCAGCAGTGTGAGCTGAATTATCTGTGTTCAGATGATCGGCGTCGGAGTAGTATTGCTTTGAGGTGGTCCGACGAAGCTGGGTTTGTGACAGCATCCGCGGCTTGGTACGCCTGCAGGCGTAGATGGGTTGGTGCGCCTGCAGGCATGCAGCAGACTGGTTGGTGCGCCTGCAGGCGTGCAGCAGACGGGTTGGTGCGCCTGCAGGCATGCAGCAGACGGGTTGGTGCGCCTGCAGGCGTGCAGCAGACGGGTTGGTACGCCTGCAGGCGTGTAGCAGACGGGTCGGTGCGCCTGCAGGCGTGCAGCAGACGGGTTGGTGCGCCTGCAGGCGTGCAGCAGACGGCTTGGTACCCCTGCAGGCGTGTGACAGCGCGGGTTGGTCACGCGCACGCGTGCGTCGGGACCCGCGTTTGACGGGCAGTGACGCGACGTCCCGGCCCGCCAACGCCGCGTGGCTCGCGGGGAGCGGTCGTTTGGCCGGATAAGAAGGAGCCACGGCAAGTGTCACGGCCCCGACGAAGCTGGGGACGAAGCTCGTCGCTGACCGAGCGTATTGACATGTCCCGTGGAATCAGGTCGATTGGGGTGCAGTGCGGCGTGTGATCGGTCGGTTGGCGACTTGGGGATCGTGAACGCGTTGCCGCCGTGGTCATACCGCGGAGCGGACGACGTTGGTGTGCTCGGCGGGTGTGGGCGTCCCGCGGCGTCGCGCCGGCCGGTTCGCGGATCGGGCGCGGCGGTCGCGTGCGTGGCGGCGCGGGCTGCGGTGGAGCGTGCGCCGGTGCGCAGTCCGGCACATGGCGGGATTCGGCTCGGGCGGATATGGTGCCTGTAGACATCGTGCAGAGACGCTTCCAGACGCATGGACGGACGATGGTGGTGACGCTGGGGGTATGCCTCGTCGGGGCGGCGTCGGCGATGGGCGATGCGCCTCGTGCCCGGACGCTTACGTGGGACGCCGACCGCGGCGCGTGGGTGGAGGCGGCGCCGCCGCAAGCCGGTACGGCCGAGGGCGACCGTTACGCGATTCAGATGCTCGTGAAGGCGGGGCGCGACCGCAAGGCGCTGGCGGCGATCAAACGGTTCACAAAGCGCTACGGCGACGACGGGGCGGAGTTTCCGTCGGTCCTGATCGCCCAGGCCGAGGCGCTGATGGGTCTGCGGCGGCATGACAAGGCGTACGAAGTGCTTCGGCGGTTTTTCAAACGCCACGCGCGCAGTCCTCAGGTGCAAGACGCGTTGCGGGTGAAGTTCATGCTGGCCGAGGCGTATCTGCGCGGTGCGAAGCGTCGGGTTTTGGGTCTGCCGATCATGTCGGGCGTGGACCGGGCGTACGAGATGCTGGACGCGTTGGCGATCGGCTATCCCGATGACCCGCTGGCCGAGCTGGCGATCAAGACGCAAGCGGACCATCTGTTCAGCGTCGGTGACTTCGACCTGGCCGAGACGGCGTATACGCGGCTCATCGAGGAACACCCGAACAGCCGGTACCATCAATACTGCCTGCGTCGTGCGGCGGATGCAGCGCTCGCGCGGTTCCCGGGCGTGGCGTATGACGACACGGCGCTCGTTGAGGCGGGGGAACGGTATGACGTGTACCGACTGCGGTATCCGGCCGTGGCGGACCGCGAGGGCGTGGGGCTGATTCAGGCGGGCATCCGGTCGCGGCGGGCGGACAAGCAGTTCGCGGTGGGCCGGTACTATGAGCGGACCGGGCACATCGGCTCGGCGGTGTTCTACTACCGGCGCGTGGTGGAGCGGTTCGCCGGCACGGTCGCGGCGGCCCGCGCGACCGGAAGGCTGGAGCTGTTGCAGGCGCTTGAACCCGCGGGCGCGGCGCGGGACGCGGGCGACAAGGTGCGCGCCAACGTGGCCTCTCGCGGCGCGGGCGGGTGAACCGTCGAGACGCCGGATCGTGCCGACCCTGGTGCACGTACGTGGCGGTGCGACATACGCGGGTCGGCGGGTGGTCGGAGCGCGCTCGTGAGACGCGAGGGTTGCCGGCGACGGGGTCCTCGAGGGTTGATGCCATGGGGGCAACCACCATGGGCGCGGGCGGGCGCTGCACGGATGACGGTGGGCGGTAACCGGCGTCGGCGCGCGGTGATGCGCGTTGGCACGGCCGGACGGAGGTTGGGACAGTGATCGGTTCACGACGGCCGGCGATGGCGCCGGCCGCTACAACGCGTGGCGAGACGGCGTGGCCGGTGGGCGGTGCGGCTTTGCGGCGGCGGCGTTCAAGGGGCGGGCGTGCCGGTGTGCGGCTATGGGTGACGGCGTGCGTGCTCGCGGCGACGGCGTGTTCGGGTTTGATCGGGTGTTCGTACACGACGGAGCGTCCGTTTCGGAAGGATATTCGGACGATCCACGTCGAGGTGTTCGGATCGAAGGAGTTTCGACGCGAGTTGGAGTTTCGCCTGACCGAAGCGGTGGTAAAGAGGATCGAGGTCGAGACGCCATATCGGATCGCGGACCGGCGCACGGCCGACGTGTTGCTGACGGGTGAGATCCTCAAGGTCGAGAACCGCAACTTCGCGGATGACTTCAATACGGACCTACCGCGTGAGATCGGGTCGACGGTGGTGGTGCGGCTGCGGCTTAAGGACCTCCGTACGGGCGAGATCCTGCTGGACCGCCCGCGCGAGATTCACCAGGCGACGTACATTCCGCTGGTGGGAGAGACGTTTTCGCAGGGCATGACGCGGGCGCTGGACGGCATGGCGGAGCACATCGTTGAGCTCATGGAAACGGACTGGTAGTGCCGCTATGATCTTGTCGGTGGGCATGCCGTATCCTGATGCGGGCCGGCGGTGCGCGTCGCGCGACGGCGGGACCGTGGCCGGTGGGCGTGCCGTGCCCCGGAGCTGACTTGGATGTCGAACGGAAACGCGCCCCAACAGCCGCCGCAGCCGGACCCACAGAAACCGGGCGGGCCGAATGTGCGCCTGTCGCGGAACGTTGTGAGTTGGCTCATTCTGCTCGGCCTGGCGATGCTGCTGGTGCTATTCCTGCAGAATAACCTTTCGCAGCCGAATACGGTGAAGATCAACGAGTTCTGGACGTACGTCACGAACGGCCAGATCGAGCAGCTTACGATCCACGACGGCGGGAAGATCGAGGGTCTCCTGAAGTCCGGCGCCGGTCGGCCGGCGGGTGACTCGCTGCAGTTCACGGTGCAATATCCCGAACGCGCGATCGACGATGCGTTTCTGCAGCGGCTGCGTACCGCGCTGCCGGACACGCCGGTTCAATATGACAAGAAAAGCGAGTACCTGCTGCCGCTGCTGACGATGCTGCCGTGGCTGCTGATCTTCGCATTCGTGTGGTTCGTGATCATCCGACAGGTCCGCGCGGGTGGTGGTCCGGGCGGCATGCTGGGCAACTTCGGCCGCTCGCGACACCGGGTAACGGCGAAGGAGCATACGAACGTGACGTTCGCGGACGTCGCGGGGATCGAGGAGGCGAAGGAGGAAGTTCAGGAGATCATCGAGTTCCTCAAGGCGCCGAAGAAGTTCCAGCGGCTCGGCGGTCGGATCCCGCGCGGTGTTCTGCTGGTGGGTGAGCCGGGCTGCGGCAAGACGCTGCTCGCGCGGGCGATCGCCGGCGAAGCGGATGTGCCGTTCTTTTCGATCAGCGGGTCGGACTTCGTCGAGATGTTCGTAGGGGTGGGTGCGTCCCGCGTGCGCGACCTGTTCAAACAGGCGAAGGAGAACTCGCCGTGCATCATCTTCCTTGACGAGATGGACGCGGTCGGGCGTCGCCGTGGCGCGAGCTTCGCCGGCGGCGGGCACGACGAGCGCGAGCAGACGCTCAACGCGATCCTCGTGGAGATGGACGGGTTCGACACGAACCATCAGGTGATCGTGATTGCGGCTACGAACCGGGTGGATGTGCTCGATCCCGCGCTGATCCGTCCCGGGCGGTTCGACCGGCAGGTGTTCGTATCGCTGCCGGACGTGCAGGGGCGGTATGAGATCCTGAAGGTCCACGCGAAAAAGATCAAGCTCGGCCCGACGGCCGACACGCGGCGCATCGCGCGCGGCACGCCGATGTTCAGCGGCGCGGATCTGGCGGCGCTGATCAACGAGGCTGCGCTCATCGCGACGCTCAACAACAAGGAGTACGTCGAGCAGGACGATCTCGAGGAGGCGCGGGACAAGATCCGGTGGGGCCGTGCGAAAAAGAGCGCCCACGTGGACGAGCGCGACCGGAAGATCACGGCGTATCACGAGGCGGGGCATGCGTTGATTCAGGCGCTGGAGCGCGACGCCGATCCGCTGCACAAGGTCAGCATCATCCCGCGTGGTCCCGCCGGGGGCGCGACGTTCTCGCTGCCCGAGCGGGATCGACTCGTGTTCACGAAGGGGTATCTGCTCGCGACTATGCGCGTGACATTCGGCGGCCGGATCGCCGAAGAGGTGTTCTTCAACGAGGTTAGCAGCGGTGCGTCGTCCGACATTCAGCAGGCGACCAAGATCGCCCGGGCGATGGTCCGTGATTGGGGCATGGGCGAGAACGTCGGCTTCGTGTACTACGGCGAGGATGCGAAACAGGGGCCGATGCTGGAGCTCGCGCAGCGCGACTACTCGGATAAGACGGCTGAGACGATCGACAACGAGATCAAGCGTATCCTCGACTGCGCGTATGAGCAGGCGAAGAAGCTGATCCTGGATCGTCGGGACACGGTGGAGCGTATCGCGCAATCCCTGATGAAATACGAGACCATCAACGGGGATGAGGTCAACATGTTGATCCGCGGCGAGTCGATCGAGCGCGCCACGGTGTCGGACTTGCTCGACGCGGTCGACGCGAAGCACGACGGCGTGGGCACGGCGCGCCCGATTCAGACCGACCCGAAACCCGAGACCGACGTCGGCGGCGGCACGCTGCCACAGCCCGGGTAGCGCGCCGGCGCCCACGCTGCTTCGTGGGGCGCCGCTCGCAAGGGGCCGCCGCCGGCAAGGACCCGCCGCCGGTAAGGACGTGATGTTGTGTGCGGCATCGATTGACACGTACACCGCGCGGCGACCGTGACGGCGCGGAGGGAGGCAGGTCGCTCTTGCTGCGCCAGAACCCGTCACTTTCGCTCGCGGCCGGGTTCGCCCGGCTCGGTCGAGCGAGGCGCGACGCAGGACTGGTTCGCGTCGCCCGTCGCTGAACCGGTGGGCCGGGCGTCTGAATCAACACACTCGGGCGCTAGCGCGGCATGCGTTCGAGGATTTTGTCGGCCAGGCCGTACTCGACCGCCTCCTCGGCGTCGAGCCACTTGTTGCGATCGCAATCCTTCTCGACGTCTTCGACGCGCTGGCCGGATCGCGCGGCGATGATCTTGTAGAGGCGTTTGCGTAGACGGATGATCTCCTCGGCCTCGATGGAAAGGTCGGTGGCGCTGCCTTCGAGCACGCCGCCGATGAGCGGCTGGTGCAGGAGCATGCGGGCGTTGGGGAGCAGGTGCCGCTTACCCTTTGTCCCGCCGCATGTGATGATCGCGCCCATGCTCGCGGCCAGGCCGATGGTATAGGTCGCCACGTCGCAACGGAGGTAGAGCATGGTGTCGTAGATCGCCAAGCCCGCGGCCACCGCACCGCCGGGGCTGTTGACATAGAGGTGGATGTCGGATTTCGGATCCTCGTTGGAGAGGAACAGCATCTGAGCGATGATGAGGTTGGCGATTTCGTCGTCGACGCCACCGGTGAGAAAGATGATCCGGTCCTTGAGCAGGCGCGAGAAGATGTCCATCTCGCGGTCGCCGCGGCCGGTGCTTTCGATAACAAATGGTACACGCTGATTGGTTACGCCCATCGTGCTCGCACTTCCTTTTTCTTGCCTAGCGCATTTTCGCATCTGTTCGCATGGGTCTGGTTACCGCCCGCTTGTCTGCGGGCGCGGTTCGGATCGGACCAGCGGCACCCAGCACAACGCGTGACGGCGCACTAGCCTTTTGCGGTGTCCTTCTTCGACTTGGCCTCATCGAGGACCTCGTCGACGAGGCCGTACTCAACCGCCTCGGTGGCGCTGAGGTATCGGTCGCGTTCGGTGTCGCGTGCCACGCGGTCCACGTCTTTTCCGGTGCACTTGGCGATGATTTCATTGAGACGCTGTTTGTCGCGCAGGACCTCCTCGGCCTGGATGCGGATGTCCTCGGCCTGTCCGGTGATCCCGCCGTAGGGCTGGTGCAACATGACCTTGGCGTTGGGCAGGATGAACCGTTTACCCTTCGTGCCGGCCATGAGGATGACGGCCGCGCCGCTGGCGGCCTGACCGATGCAATACGTGGCGATTTCGGCCCCCATGTGCTGCATGGTGTCATAGACGGCGAGCGTCTGGTCGACGAGTCCACCCGGGGAGTTGATGTACAGGTTGACGTCGTGGTCTCGTTTGATGGATTGGAGGTACAGGAGCTGCTGAATCGCGATGCTCGCCGTCTTCTCGCCGATCGGACCGGCGAGGAAGATGATCCGGTTCTCGAGGAGCATGTCGGAGAGCGACATCTCTCGGGTCCGCTGGTAGGGCGGATACTGATTCCATGTGTCAGGCTGAAACGGTCCGTCGTACACAGGCATGTGCGTCGCGTCCATATCCGTGGTATCTTCCCTTGGCCATACGCGGTGGTCACGGTCGCCCGCGACGGACCGGACGTACGGCCCGGTCGGGTCCCCGCGGTTTCGGGGGTGCCTCACCGCGCCGCGGCGTCGTGCGGCTATCGGTTTTATCGGCAATCGTTTGGGCCGGGCGACGAAGTTTCACGTCGACTTCGGCGTCTTCTTCGCGGCCGGTCGTTTCGTCGATTTTGCGGTCGTCTTCTTTGCGGCCGCCGATTTGCCGGCAGCGGGTTGCTTTTTCACGTCCGCCCGTGCGGCGGTCTTTTTCGGGGCCGACTTGCCGCCGGCGGAATCCTTGGTTCCCGTGGTCTTGGTCGCCGGTTTCTTGGCGGCTGGTTTCTTGCCGCCGGCTTTTGCGCCGGGCGACTTTTTCGCTACGGGCTCCGTCGCGTTCGCCGCGGCGGCCGGTGCTGCTGCTGCGCCTGCGGCCTTACGCTTTGGTCTGGCCGTCGCCTTGGTCTTGGTTTTCCCGGATGGTGCCGGGGGCTTGTCCGATTTGGGGGCGTCGTGCACCGGGGCGTCTGTGATGTCTGCGCCGGCGAGGAGCGCGTCGAGAATCTTGTCGTCGCGGAGCTGGAAGTAGAGGGCTGTGAGCCCGCCCGCCTTGCTGAGCTCGTCTCGGACGCGGTCGAAGCGGCGGTTGCGTTGTCGTGCGATGGCGGCA
>JBHHVO010000037.1:0-14457 GCA_046754365.1 Phycisphaerae bacterium
CACGGTAACCGCGCGACACTGCACCGGTTGTCACCGCCGCGACGGATGTCTCGCGGCGCATTGTAGCGCCCCACGGACATGTGTCCACGACCGACCGGGCGCTACCGCGCGGATGCGGCGCCTTGCCCGGCGTGTTGCCGCTGCACGGTGACCGCTGCGGCGGCTACGAGCAAGAGTGTCATCGCGATCATGCCCCATGTTGTCATCGTGGGTATGGCGCCGGTAGGCGTCTCGACAATCGTGAGGAACTGGTCGGCCTCCGCGGTGACGGCGTCGTGGCGGCCGCTCGGCCAGAGGATCTCGACGTCGGCGGTCACAGCGGCACCGAGTCCGAACTCGAGGTCGAGGCTGCTCGTGCTCGCGGCGTTGCCGTGCCCCGCGACGACCTCGCGACGCTGTATTTCGTGCGGGGCGATAGTGCCGTCCGCGTCGAGGTCGGCCGAAACGATGACCCGCGCACCGATCGCATCGCGCGTGCTACGGAAGGTCCCGCCGGCCGACGGGTCCCCGACGAGCTTGATCGCGAGGTAATGGTTCGGTGTGTCCTGAAACGCGGGGAAGTTGTTTCGGTAGAGCACGGACGGGCCGCCGTCGAGGTTGACGACGAAGAGATCCGGCCAGCCGTCGCGGTCGTAGTCCGCACCGGGATCGCCTCGTCCGTTGCGGACCTGGGCGACGCCGCCTGGAATCGCGGACTCGATAACGCCGCCGGCGATGCCGCCGTTCATGTAGAGGTAGCCGCGAAACGCCGCCTGCGTCGCGACGTGAACATCGACGAAGCCGTCGTTGTCGAAGTCCTGCCACTGCGTACCCCAAGAGAAGACCGCCGGCATGACGCCGGACCACGCGAACGAGAGGGTTCCGGTTTCGGCGAATAGATTGATCCAGACGTCGTTCGTACCTGGTGTTGGGAGTGGTGGGGTCCAATCGGTGATGTAGATGTCCAGGTCGCCGTCGTTGTCGGCGTCGGCGACGTCGACGCCCATCGCCGCGCCGCTCATGTGGCCGAACGTCGGGACGAGATCATACGTTACCGGCGCGAAGCCCTGCCACGTGCCGGATGCGTCGTTGCCGAGGTTCATGTAGAGCATGTCGCGATCGGTCGGGCCACCGACCTTGTTCGTGACCAAGAGGTCGGGCCAACGGTCGTTGTTGAAGTCGGCAAACACGACCGCGTTCGTCGAACTGAACCGCTGGAACGCGGTCTGGAATTGGCCGTCCTCAGCGATGTATCCCGGCACGCCGGCGTCCATCGTGACGTCGCTGAACGTTCCGTCGCCGTTGTTGCGGTAGAAGACGTCGCGCCGGCCGGGCACATCAAACGGTCCCTCCGGCACGACGCCGAAAAAGCCGTTGTGGTTGCCGACGTAGAGGTCGAGGTCGCCGTCACGATCCGGATCGGCCCACGCGGCGGTGAGCGAGTTATCCAGCGCAATGCCCTCAAAGAACGCGATCCCGACACCGAATTGATCGTCGTTCACGCTCGGGGTCGGGTCGGTATCCGCGGTGACGTCTACGAACCACAAGGTTCCGGTTTCCGTCCACTGGTTTTGGAGCAGTGCGTTCGGCTGATCGAAGTTGATGACGTAGAGATCGACGTCTCCGTCGTTGTCGTAGTCGGCCGCCACCGCACCGGTGGCGTTGCCCGTGTCGCCCGCGCCCGCCGTGTCCGGCGCCAGGACGTAGGACCGTGTACCGCCGGGGGCTGCGACGTTCATGTAAAGCTGGTTCGCGGCTTCGGCGGCGCCGCCTTGGTCGGCTGCGCGCATCAAGTACAGCTCGGGGAATCCATCGTTGTCCAGGTCGGTGAAGACCGCGCCGGGTCCGTGACCGTCGCCGGTGCTGGCGACATACGCGCCGAGTCCGGTCTCCACGGTAACATCCTGAAACGGGCAATCGCCGCACGGGGCGACCGGCGCCAGCAGGACGTTCCGCACGGTCGTCTCGTTGACGCCTACGACGATGAGCGCGGCCTGCGGCTCAAACCCGGTCACATCGGCGTACAACCCGCGCTCGCCGGCCGCGATTGGCTGCAACGTATAGGAACCGTCGGCCGCCGTCACGGTCGCGGCGATGATCTGCCCGGTTGCGAGTTCGAACACGAGCACCGTGACGCCCGCGAGCGGTACCTCACCCGCAGGGGGCGAGACGCCGAGTACCAGCCCTGTCACGGTTCCGAATCCCCCCTGATCGGCCGTGACCGCGCCGTCTGATCCGGTGCCGCCTGACGGCGTAACGAACGGTTTGTACGCCTGATCCGCGTCCGACCGGGGCTGCACCGGCAGCAAACCCGGCAGATCGGGACGCACGTCGCCCACGCTGGTCCGCGCGGCGTCGCCGGCGGAAGTGATCGAACCCAACACCAATAGCAGCACCGACGTGGCCATGCGTATGACTCCCTTCCCGGCTGGGGGTTCAGCGCGGCCTCGGTACACAACCAGTCGCCACCGGCCCCAGGGACGTGTCTACGACGATATTTGTGATCTGCATGGCCGGCCGTGTCAAGTCCGCCGCGTGGTTCCCAGATGTCGCGGGCTGCGTCGCTCGAGTCCCCGGCCTCCGGCGTCGCGGTGCCGGCCGGGCGGTCGGCGGGCGCGGGCTGGCGTCGCCGGACAGATGGTGTTTCGGGTTCTGGCGAACTGAGCCGCGACCATCGCGGAGCGGATGGTGGCAACTCGCGATCGCCGCGAAAAAACCGGTCGCTTGAGCTCGCGGCTCGGTTCGTCCCGCCGCCGTCTGGCACGCAGCCCGCGTTTTGACGCGGGTCTTCAAGCGCCGCGGGCGGATCGCCGATGCGCTGTGTATGCCAGAACCCCACGACGGCCCAGAACGACGGCGGCGGACGAAGTCCACCCGCACCCGCAGCGTCGTGGACCGCCGCAGCGGTATGGACCGGCGACGCGGGCCGGGTCGGCGGCGCGGCGAAGTGCGCCGGGCGGCCGAGGAAGGGGAGATTTCCGGCGAACTGCTCGAGTTCATCATGGCGATCGACGAGTACAAGCGCGTGAACGAACGTCCGTTTCCGACCTGGTCGGAGGTGTTCGAGATCATGCAGTACCTCGGTTATCGGAAGGTGGAAGGGCAGGCGCGACACATCAACACCGCGAGCAGTCCGGACGTCCTCGAGGCTACCACGGATGCGGGGACCGCGGGCGCCGACGACGACGCGTAGCGGTCGAGCCGGTAGGTCGGCCGGGCCGCGCGGCGGTGGCTGACCGCACGTTCGGTCTGCACTGCCCCGACACACGGACACGCTCCACAGGTTGGTTTTGCGGTCGGTTCCGATCCAGCGGCACGAGCGCGGGGTCCGTCGGCCGCGTACCCGTCGATTGCGCTCCGGCTCGGAATCCCCGACACTGGTCCGTTTCACCCGCATGACAGCGTGGCGCGCTACCCGGGCATGAACCACGGTCCGAAGTGTATCGCGACGTGCAAGAGTCCGCAGGTGTACACGCCGGCCACCACGTCGTCTCCGACGACGCCCCAACCGCCGGGCCAGCGGCGTTCGATCCAATGGGCCGGGGGAACCTTGACGATGTCCAGCACCCGTTCGACGATCACCGCGGCGATCGCGAGGCGCCAGGTGAACGGGACGAACGCGACGGCGATCATGAACCCGACGAGTTCGTCCCAGACGAGCGTGCGGGTGTCATGGGTGCCGAGCATCCGATCGCCCCAGTCGTGCAACGCGATCGAGCCGGCCGTCAACGATACCGTCGCGACGACGTACGCCCATGCGGGCCAAGACGCCATCGCACAAAACAGCGGCACCCCGCACACCGCGACGGCCAGCGTGCCCGATGCGGGCAGGTGTCCGATCGGACCGATGGATCCGATGAGCAGTAGCGCTCGCTGGTATGTGTTTCGCGGTTCCTTGGATTCCAGACGGCACCTACCAATCAGCGTCCGCCCCCGGTCGTCGACGTCGGCGGACCGGACGCCGCAGCGCAATGCCACACCCTACCCTACGCGGCATGTGCGCGCGCGGCGCCGCGCGGCCCCACGCGGCATCGTGGCATGATCGCGGTGCCGCTGCAAACCTCGACTCGGCGGCGCCCGCGTGAAGGCTCCGGGAGCGTTCCCGCGCCCCGCCCATCGGGCCACGGAGGCGGTGCCGACATGCCATGGACAACGCGATCCGAGCCCCGAGCGCCCGGGAGCGGGCCCTCCGGGGCGACGTTCCGGTGCGACGCGCGCATCGGGGATTCCCCGCGATCGTGCTTCGGGCTCTGATCAGGCCCGCCGGAAGTATCACGCCCCGCCGACGCCACGTTCCGCGCGTGCGGCGGCCGATGGGTGTTCTCGGGCGGGTCCGGTGTCGGCGTCGCATGGATTCCGCGCGGTATGCCGGTGTCGGGCTCGTGGCGGCTCCGGTATGGGTAACGCTCTAGTAACAAACTACTTAGCTGGTTGCCGTCGCGTACCGAATACCGGTATACATGAAGCGGCACGCGTGACCGTGGGACCGGAGGGGCAAGGCATCCGGGACGCTCGTCATGTTTCCCAACGGCATGCGTGTGTTTCCGCAAGCGTTGCATGTGACGAGTAACGGTTCTTCAGAAGAGGTATCAAGACCCATGTTTGAGATGACAGGTGATATGACGGGGCGAACCGGACGGCAGGGACGGGTGTTGCGCCGCGGGGCGGCGCGGCCCGTTGGCGCGGGCATGATGCCGATCGTGGTGTCTGGTCTGGTGTTGTCGCTGCTCACGGCGACGGTCGGGGCACAACCAAAGACCGACCAACCCGCGGTTTCCGTGAAGCGGATCACACTCGGGGACCAGATTCCACCCAAGCAGGACCCGCAACCGAAGGACGGGACACCAGGCAAGCAGGGTGCCGCTCCGAAGATCAGCGTCGACAGCAAGGAGTACGATTTCGGCGAGCAGTGGGTCGGTCCGACGCTGAGGCACACGTTCAAGATCACGAACGTCGGCGACGCGACGCTCAACATCGTCAAGGTCAAGCCGTCATGCGGCTGCACGAAGGCCGGCCCGCATCCGAGCAAGCTGGAACCCGGCGAGAGCGGCGACTTCTCGTTTCAACTCGCGAGCACCAAGCTTCGCGGTCGGTTCACGAAGACGATTCGGATCACGACGAATGACCCGAGCAGCAAGGACTTCGTGCTCAAGCTGACCGGCAAGGTCAAGCGGTACGTGGACGTTGAGCCGGTGAATGCCGCGTTCGGGAGAATCCTGTCTGGGGAACCCCGGGAGCGCGTGCTCAAGGTCACGAACAACACGGACCAACCGCTTGAGGTGAGCCTCAAGGACCCGCCGCCGAACTCGAAGTTCACATTCGACCTCGTGGAAACCAAGCCCGGGCAGGAGTATGAGCTCCGCGTCAAGGCCAGCCCGCCGTATACGCCGGGGCGCATGACGACGAAAGTGGAACTCCTCACGAACGTCGACAAGCAGCGAACGCTGACGGTCGCGGCGTCCGCACTCGTCCCCGAGCGGATCGAAGTCAAACCTTCGCCGCTGCTGCTCACGCCCGCTCGTTTGAGCACCGGCCGGCCGATCCAGCTCTCCGTGACGAACAACGGTCCGGATCCGATGAAGGTCACCGACGTGAGCATTGACGATCCGAAGGTCACGCTCGAGCTCAACGAGTCCGTCCCGGGCAAGCGCTACGTCATCCGGCTTTCAGCGCCGAAGGACTACGTCCCACCGGCGCGGGGCCGCACGATCGTCGTCAAGACGGATGATAGCGTGAAGCCCGTGGTGAAGGTGCCCGTGCGGGGTTCCGCCCGGCCGCCGCGGCGGACGCGCAAGCGTCCGGCCGAGGAGCTGGTCGGCAAGACCGCGCCGTCGTTCGGCCTGAGAACCATCGAGGGCAAGCCGCTCGACAACGCCGCGGTGCGCGAGCAAGTCACCGTCATGAACTTCTTTGCGCCGAACTGTGGCTTCTGCAAGAAGCAGATCCCGCGGCTCGAGAAGATCCGGCAGCAATACGAGGCCAAGGGCGTGCGCTTCGTGAACGTCCAGGAGACCATGCGCAAGCCGTACGAGCTGCCGCAGGTGCTCGACATCCTCAAGGGCATCGGCTCGGGCCTCGAGGTCGCACCGGATCCGGACAACGTGGTCGGCAAGCTCTTCAAGGCGACGAGCTTTCCGACGATGGTCGTGCTCGGCAAGAGCGGAAAGGTTGAGTACGTGAACGTCGGCAACGTCCGCGATCTCGAGCAGCGGATGCCGAAGCAACTCGACAGCCTGCTGGACCCGAGCAAGCCGCGGTGGAAGGCGCCGGCGACGGCCGCCGCCCCGCCCAAGCGGAAGTCACCCACCGACCTCATCGGCAAGCCGGCGCCCTCGTTCAAGCTCGCGACGTTGGAAGGCAAGCCGCTCGACAACGCGGCGTTGAACCAGCAAGTCACCGTCATGAACTTCTTTGCGCCGAACTGCGGCTTCTGCAAGAAGCAGATCCCCCGGCTGGAGAAGATCCGGAAACAGTATGAGGCGAAGGGTGTGCGTTTCGTCAACGTTCAGGAGACGATGCGGAAGCCGTATACGGCCGAGCAAACGCTCGACATCCTTAAGGGTATCGGATCGCGGCTCGAAGTCGCGCCGGACCCGAACAACACGGTCGGCAGGCTCTTCAACGCGGCCGGCTTCCCGACGATGGTCGTGCTCGGCAAGAGCGGCAAGGTGGAGTATGTGAACGTCGGCAATGTCGCCGATCTCGAGCAGCGGATGCCGAAGCAACTCGACAGCCTGCTCGACCCGACCAAGCCCCGTTGGAAGGCCCCGGCGACGGCCGCCAAGCCGACGAAGCGGAAGTCGCCGACGGACCTCGTCGGCAAGCCGGCGCCGTCGTTCAGGCTCGCGACGCTGGAGGGCAAGCCACTCGATAACGCGGCGTTGAACAAGCAAGTCACCGTCATGAACTTCTTTGCGCCGAACTGTGGCTTCTGCAAGAAGCAGATCCCCCGGCTCGAGAAGATTCGACAGCAGTACGAGGCCAAGGGCGTGCGCTTCGTCAACGTCCAGGAGACGATGCGGAAGCCGTACACCCCCGAGCAGACCCTCGACATCCTCAAGGGCATCGGATCGCGGCTTGAGGTCGCACCGGACCCGGGCAACACCGTGGGCAAGCTCTTCAACGCCAACGGGTTCCCCACGATGGTCGTGCTCGGCAAGAGCGGCAAGGTGGAGTACGTGAACGTCGGCAACGTCGCCGATCTCGAGCAGCGGATGCCCAAGCAACTCGACAGCCTGCTGGATCCGACAAAGCCGCGTTGGAAGGCGTCTGCGACCGCAGCCAAGCCGGCCACGCCGCGCAAGCGCCCCGCCGAACTACTCGTTGGCACGACTGCGCCGTCCTTCAGCCTGAACACGCTCGAGGGCAAGCCGCTTACGAACGCCGACCTGACCAAGCACGTGACCGTCATGAACTTCTTTGCGCCGAACTGCGGCTTCTGCAAGAAGCAGATCCCCCGGCTCGAGAAGATCCGCCAGCGGTACGAGGCCAAGGGCGTGCGCTTCGTCAACGTTCAAGAGACCATGCGGAGGCCGTATACCCCCGAGCAGACGCTCGACATCCTCAAGGGTATCGGATCGCGGCTTGAGGTTGCGCCGGACCCGAACAACACCATCGGCAAGCTCTTCAAGGCGACGAGCTTTCCCACGATGGTCGTGCTCGGCAAGAGCGGCAAGGTTGAATACGTCAACGTCGGCAACAAGGCGGACCTCGAGACGCGCGTGCCCACGCAGCTCGACAGCCTGCTCGATCCGTCCAAGCCGAGATGGAAGGAGCCCGCCCGTCAGGCCGCCGCCGCACCGCAACGACCGCGGGCGCAGGCGCGGGATATGATCGGCAAGGACATCCCGATCTTCCGGAAACTCACGACCGGCGGCGGCGCGGTCAGCACGGCCACGGCCGAAGAGCAGGTCACCGTGCTCAACTTCTTCGCCGCGAATTGCCCGCATTGCAAAAAGCAGATCCCCCGGCTTGAGGCGGTGCGCAAGGAGTATGCCGACAAGGGTGTACGCTTCATCAACGTCGCGGAGACGATGCGCGGGAAGGTGTATACCGAAGCGCAGGTGCTGAGTTTGCTCAAGGGACTCGGTGCCGACGCGGAGGTCGTGACGGACACCGGCAACGCGTTGGGGAAGCAGTTCAACGCCACGACGTTCCCGACCATGGTCGTGCTCGGCACGGATGGCAAGATCGCCGCGGTCAATGTCGGTAACGTCGGTGACCTGGAAACGCGCGTGCGGGCGCAGCTCGACCGCGCGGTGCAGGCCGCGAAAAAGCCCGGCCCGCGGACGCTCGGGTTGAGCACGGGCAAATAGCCCAACGCGGAACGCCACCGGAACGCATGCGTTCTTGACCCGTGTGGTGTGCGGTGTGGCGCCGCGCAACCGCGCAGATCGCACAGCCACAGCTACGGGCACAGCCAGGTATGGCCGGGCTTCCGGGAACATGGGTCCCGGTCCCGGCCTTTTGGCTGCGCGGCAGCACTGGCCGGGCCCAACCGTGGGGTCGGATGGCTCGCCCCGGCCTCGTGGTGTGCGGCTCCCGCGGTTGGGCTTGCGGAGCGCCTCAGCTCCGGGCGCGCGCGGCGCGATCCATGTCCCGCCGGTGCTGGCGGGCTCGGATGTCCTCGCGGCGGTCACGCTGGCGCTTGCCGGCCGCGATCGCGAGGCCGACCTTCGCGATGCCGCGCTCGTTAAAATGAATCGTGACGGGCACGAGCGTCAGGCCCTTTTGCTGTACCTTGGTGCGGAGCCTGTGGAGTTCCCGGGCGTGTACGAGCAGTTTCCGGCGGCGTACGGGTCGATGTTCTGCCGTGGTCGCGTGGCGGTAGGGTCCGATATGACAACCGACGAGCCAGAGCTCATCGCGTTCGATGAGCGCGTAGGCCTCATTGAGCGATGCCGTGCCGTCCCGCAGGCCCTTGACTTCGGGGCCGGTAAGCACGACACCACACTCGATCTGGTCGAGCAGTTGGTACCGAAACGCGGCCTGCCGATTCCGGCAAACGGTGCGGTCGGCCGATCGGGGCTTGGTCATAACAAAGTGTCACACAACGGATTGCACCTTGGCTTTTCGGTTCGTGGGCGGCAGGTCGGCCGTGGGATTCTACGTCGAGCGTGGCGGATCGCAAGTCGTGTCAGTCGCGTGCAACACGTCGCCGATGTTTAGGGTATAATGAATGAGAAGGTGATGGGATGGGCGAACCGGCGTCAATGACCGATCGGCGGCGAGAGCATGATCTGATCGCGCGTGCCCGCGGCGGTGACCGGGTCGCGTTGCGCGCGCTCGTTGATGGGCACAAGGATCGGCTCTATGCGTTCATCTGGCGCATGGTCCGGAACCACCACGACACGGAAGAGATCTGTCAGGACGCATTCCTCCGGGCGTTCTCGTCGCTCGACTCGTTTTCGAGCGCGTATCGCTTCAGCACGTGGCTCTTTACGATCGGGTACCGTGTGTGCCTCAACACGCTCCGGCGGAAACGCGTGCAGACGGGCGACGTCGATTTCGGCGACGTCCAGGGATCCGACGATGAGACGCCGAACACGCAGTTGGAAGCGGAGGAGGCGCGTCGGCTCCGCGAGACGGTCTGGTCGGCGGTGGAGCGGTTGAGTCCGCCGCAGCGGGCAGCGGTCGTGTTGTTTTATCGGCACGAGAAGAGCTGCCAGGACATCGCGGACGTGCTGCAGGTGCCGGTGGCGACGGTCAAGAGCCACCTGCACCGTGCCCGCGCCCGGCTTCGGGGATTGCTGGAAGAAGCCGACAGCGGACACTTGCACGGTCTCTGCAATCTCGCCGGGTGAGTCGTGGTATAAGCATCCGGAACGCGGCCGAAACGTACCGGTCGCTGCGGCGGTGTCTGTCAGGGGACATTGATGCATTGCGAAGCGGCGCGACAACTCTTTGACGCGTATCTCGACGGCGAGCTCTCCGGGTCGCTCGCGGCGGAGTTGGGTGCGCATCGGCTTCAGTGTGCCGCGTGTCGCCGGGAATTGGCGCTGCTGGAAGTGAGCGGGCACATTATCGCGTCCGACCGCGAATCGTCGTCGATCAGCGACGGGTTTACCGACCGGCTCATGGCGTGCATGGGGTCTGAACCGGTGTCCTGGGTCCGGCGGATTCGGCTTGGGCTTTATGTTGCGGCGCCGCTGGCCGCCGCCGCGGTGGTCGTGATGGCGTTTCTGGGCGTGTTCGATCGACCGGCGAATCGTGTCGCCGGCCTCGAGGAGCAAGCGCCCGCCACCGCGCGTGCGTCGCGATCGGCTCCACTACAGGATTCCGTCGCGCCGGCATCTGCGGACGTGCAGGCGCCGGGCGGCATCGAACCGCTCGATCGCTGGCTCGAACGGGCCGGCGAGAACCTCGCCGCCAAGCGCAGGAGCAGCGACGCGCTGCACCGCAAGCTCGACCTGACCGTGCTGCAATTGCTCGACATCCTCCAACGCACCGAGGCGCTGAGCGCACCACGCGCGACCGACGGCGCTTCCAGCGCCGCGGCCGCCGATCCTTCGGGCAACGCGACCGCCGATCCTTCGGGCGATGCCCCGGATGCGCTCCCGGCACCGACCCGGACCACCGACGACTGACATGCGCGCGGCCGCGCCTAGTGCGCGCATCACAAGACGTGGGGGCACTTCGCCACCCTCCGATGATGTGTCTTGCGGCGCGGTGTTGTGGGCGGGCGCCGCTGCGGGCTTTGTTTCCAGGCATATACTCGATCGGACCGGCGTGTATGGATGCGGCGTCACCGGCGCTCGGATGCGGCGGGGCGCCCGGTGGCTGTCGTTGTGCGCAACAACGGTCGTCGCAATGGCGGCGGCGGCTCAGCCGACACGTCGCGACGAGCCGCTCGCGCGCAGCGATGCATCCGCGCGCGGCGCGGCGTCCCTCAGGTTCGCCGACGTCGTCCCGAGCGACACCCCCGTCTTCATCACGATCCGCAACCTCGGTGACATGAACCGGGCGCTGACGAGGTTGCATGCGTGGAACCTCATCTCGCTTGTCGACGGTCGCACGGCGGAGGAGGCCGTCGCGTTCGATCTTCGCGCGTCGTTGTTGCGGGTGTTGGGGACCCGAACCGCGGCCGGCACGAAGGCGCTCATGAGCGCGGAGGTTGCGGCCGTGGCGCGATCGTGGTCTCAGCTCCATCGCGCGATCTGGTTGGTCCGGACGCGGGACGATGCGGTGCTGGACGCGTGGTTCCCCGCGGATCGCAGAACCATGGAGCACGCCGACGGCGGGCTTCGCCTGTTTCGAACACAGGACGGCTTGCGCGTGTCGGCGCGTGGTGGGATCGTCGCGATCGCACGTCCGGCGACCGCCAGGAACCTGCTGCGCGACACGATGCGGCTGATGGCCGGAGCCGAAGATGCCGCGCTCGCCGCATCCCCGGCCTATGCCGCACTCATGGCGGACCTGCCGCCGGGGTATCTTGCGGCCGTGTACCAGTCCTACATGACGCCGACGGGCGGCGCGGCGGTTGGGTCGCTGCTGCCGGCCTTGCAGCGTGTGGCCGTCGGCGTATATGAGGGTGGCGACACGTTGGACATGCAGTTCCGCGGGCAACGGCGGATCACGCATGACGCGGCGCGGGTCACGGATGCCGCGATCGAGCGACTCCGCCAACTCCCGCGGACGACGCTGCTTGCGTATGCCACGACCGTGTCACTCACCGAGACCCGTGCTCATGCGGTGTCGGGTGCCGGCGACGATGGTCTTGACGCCGCATCGGGCGCCGGCGCTGCTGGTCTTGATGTCGCATCGGGCGCCCCTGGTGGTCGTGATGCGGCGCCGGGTCCCGGCTCGTCGGCCGGATCAGACGACGGCGCCGGACCGGGACCCGAAGGCGGTGGCGGCGGCGTCGCGCAAGCCGAGGTCGCGGCTGCGCCGGACGCGGTCGGTGGATCGGTTCGCCGGTCGCTGGCCGTCTTCAAGAGTCTGGTCGCGGCGGCCCAACGGGAGGCGGGTCTGTTTCCCGAGCCGGGGCCGCCGATGATCGTTGTGTGGGGGCAAACGCTGGCGGACCGGCGGTCCGTGCCGCAGGTCGCGGTCATGGTCCAATGCGCCGACGCGCTGGCCGTCCGGCGACGCGCCGAGCGGTTTGCTCAGAGCCTGCTGACGGTGATCGGCGCGATCGACGCCCGCGAGGCGGCCGCATACCCGGTGCTCACGCGAAGCACACACCTCGGCACGGACATTACGCATGTACCTATCGGGCGGTATGCGGCCCGATCCCCGTTTCCGCTCGTGCGCCAACTCGAGGGCGCCGAACCGTCGTTCGCGGCGGTCGGCGACTGGTGCGTCTTTGCGTTCAGCGCTGAGCATATCCGCAGGATCATCGACGCCAGGCTCGGGCTGTTTCCGACGCTCGGTGCGGTTCCCGACGTCGGCGCGCTGTGTGACGCGAAGCGGTCGTATGAAACGCTGCTCGTGCTTCAGCCCGCGCTCGCGTCGCGGGTGCTCGCGCGGTGGTGTGCCGACTACGAGCAAGGGACCGCGCCGCTGCTCGATCCCGCATGGTGGGATCACGCCGCGGGCGGCGGGGCGTCTCCGTTGGGTAACATCGGGATCGGGATCCAGCAGCCGCCCGAACCCGGTGTCGCCGTTGTCGCACGCGTTGACGCGGGCACACCAGCCGACGGCGTACTGCACGTCGGTGACCGCATCATCGGGGTCGACGGTCGGCTACTCGCGTTGAACCGGGCGGACGTGGATTTTCACAGCCGCCTGGCCAACAGCGACGCGCGCCCCGGCCCGACGCTGCGTGTCGTCCGTGGCGCGGCCGCGATGAACATCGTGCTGCCGGTCCCCGATGTCGGCCGGCGGTCTGACGGGGCGGGCGTGACACCGGTTGATGCGTTGCGCGAGATCGCGTCGCTCGGGCGGGGCATCCGCTTCGCGAGTTTTGCCGTTGACCGCCGGGACGCAGACACGTACGCCGGGCGCTTGTCGTTGCGATTCGCGCGGTCGCGGCCGCATGTCGGCGGCCGGGCCGGGCGGTGACGGTTGCGGCATACCGATCCGGGCGGGCGCGGTTCGACCGCGGCCGGCGCCTGGCGAGAACCGCCGGCGCGCACCGATCGCCCCCGCTTCCATCGATCAGCGTGACGGGCGCCGGTCGCGTTCGCCAGCATGCGCCGTGGGCGCGGCAGGTCAACCGCGATGACGCAGACCGCGTGTTGACACCGCCGAATCGCGAGGACATCATGTGACGGATCGGTATGCGAACGGGCGTGTGTGGCGGGAGGGATGTGCCATGGTTTGGGACAGTGTCAAGATCGCGGCGTGTGCGGTATTCGCGCTAGGTATGTGGGGGTGGACAATGTCGACGGTGTCGGCGGGTACGCCTGAACGCAGTGATGGATCGGGTGCGTCGCTGTATGACTTGACGGTCAAGGACATCGACGGACACGATGTGAAGCTATCGCGGTACAAGGGCGATGCGCTGCTCATCGTCAACGTCGCGAGCCAGTGAGGGTTTACCCCGCAGTACTCCGGTCTGGAGTCGCTGTTTCGTAAGTACAGGGATCAACGGTTCCGGATTCTCGCGTTTCCGGCGAACAACTTCGGTGGTCAGGAACCGGGGACCAACGCCGAGATCAAGACGTTTTGCCGGTCGAAGTTCGACGTGACGTTCGACATGTTCGCGAAGATATCGGTCGCCGGGAAGGACCAGTCACCACTCTACGCGTGGCTCACGCGTCAGCCGGATAAGTCGATCGCCGGACGCGTCGTGTGGAACTTCCAGAAATACCTCGTCGGCCGGGACGGCCGCGTGCTCGCCAAGTTCGGCCCGCGGACCAAACCGCACGATGCCAAGCTCGTCAAGCAGCTCGAAGCGGCCCTTGCGGTGCCGGCGCCGAAACGGACCGGTGACACGACTACGCGGCATCCCACAGACCGCGACGGCCGGTAACGGCAGCGGGTGTCGCCTGGGACGGCAAAGCCGACGTCGTGCCGATGTGATGCCCCGAGGCTTCCCGATATGATGCCCCTAGGCTTCACGCGCTATTCCGTGATGCCATACCAGGGACGCGTAAGCGACACAACGTGTTACGCTGATCGAGCCGCCTTGTCCGCCGGGCAAAGGGAAGCATCTTGGTCCGCCGGGGATAGGGAAGCATGTTGCTTTCGGCCCTACGCGTATGCCCCACTGTGAAACCCTACGCTTGGACATATCCCCAGCGCACCAGGGGCCGGTCAGACGGCGCGGTCGATGTGCCTGAGCGCCTCCGTGGGCGCGCGTGGGTGTCGTGTCCCGGGTTCGCGCGCGCCGCAACCGACGGCGCATGCGCCGGATGCGTGATGAAGCCGCGGTGGCTCCGATGGCTGACGACACGTCCGATGGCTGACGACACGCCGGTAGCTCAGTTGGACAGAGCATCGGATTTCTAATCCGAACGTCGTGGGTTCGAGTCCCACCCGGCGTAGTGCCGCACCGTGTCACTTTCCGTCGCACCGTGTCGCAAATCCCCTTGT
>JBHHVO010000038.1:0-14423 GCA_046754365.1 Phycisphaerae bacterium
GCCGTGACCCGGGGCGGTGCGGGGTGATCCCGGGCGGCTTGGTGTTGCCCGGCGCGTGGAAGGATTCCAACTGGCATGCCGTCGTGTGCGCCGTTTTCAGCCCTGGTGACCGCCGACCGCGAGCGCCGGGACAACTTTCGGACGTTGCTCTCGTGCGTGTTGCCGAGGCCGATCGCGTTCGTCTCGACGGTGTCCGCCGACGGGGTTGCGAACCTCGCGCCGTTCTCGTTCTTCAACGGTGTCGGGTCGAACCCGCCGGCGGTCGTGTTCTCACCCTGCACCCGCGCCGACGGAACCGACAAGGACACGCTCAACAACCTCCGGCAGGTCGGTGAGTTCGTCGTGAACGTCGTGCCGCATTCGATCTGCCGGGCCGTGAACGCCGCGTCCTACGCGTTTGCCCCGGATGTCGACGAGTTCGATCGGGCCGGCTTGACGAAGTTGGGGAGTCGCTTTGTCCGCCCGCCGCGCGTGGCCGAGTCGCCCGTGCATATGGAGTGCCGGCTCATCCGGATCGTCCCGGTCGGCGACGGCCCGCTCGCCGCGAACATCTGCATCGGCGAGGTACTCTGCTTCCACATCGCCGACGATCACCTCCTCGACGACGGCACGGTCGACGTCGAGCGGATCGACCTCGTGGGGCGACTCGGCGGTGATGACTACGCCACGATCCGGGACCGCTTCGCGCTCCCGAAACCCGCCGCACCGTCGTAGGGGCCGCCGCTTGTGACCGGCGTTGATCGCGTCCCGAACACCAGCGCCGGGTGCATCCGGCGAAGCGGACGTATCGTGCGCCCCGGCGTGGATATGGCGTTCCCGACTGGTTGATTCTCACAGCCGGGTTTGCTATGCTCTGAAGCGATCGGGGCGCGTGCCGGTGCGGCCACGCGGCTACGTGCATAACCAATTGGAAATAATGGACTTATGTCCATGTTGGTGGCGTGGCGCTGTACCCGCGCGATGCGTCGGGGCGGCGAATCGCGATACACCGGCTTGTGCGAGTGCAAAAACGGCACGGGCCAGACGTTTGTCGCGTGCCCGATACAACGAAACATCGGCACTACGGACGGCGAAACACAGGCAGTGCGGCCCGGTGGATACGACCACGGTGGCCGCGTTGATCGGGACCGCGGACACCGGCGGCCCAACAGGATTCGGTACCATGGAACGCTTGGCGAGGCTTCGCAACATCGGGATCTCGGCGCACATCGACTCGGGCAAGACGACGCTGACCGAGCGGATCCTGTTCTACTGCGGACGGATCCACCGCATGGGGGAGATCAAGGGCAAGGACGGCGGCGCGACGATGGACCACATGGAGCTCGAGCAGGAGCGCGGCATCACGATCACGTCGGCTGCGACGCGGGTCCAGTGGAACGACGTCAACATCAACATCATCGACACGCCGGGGCACGTCGATTTCACGGTGGAGGTGGAGCGATCGCTTCGCGTGCTGGATGGTGCGGTGCTCGTGCTTTGCGCGGTGGGTGGCGTTCAGTCGCAAACGCTGACGGTGGACCGGCAGATGCGGCGGTACCGTGTGCCGCGGATCGCGTTCATCAACAAGATGGACCGCGCCGGGGCCGACCCGGGCCAGGTGATCGCGGAGCTCGAGAGCAAGCTGGGACATGTCGCGGTGCCGCTGCAGCTACCGGTTGGGGCGGGCGACGCGTTCTCGGGTGTGATCGATCTCGTCCGGATGAAGCACGTAAGCTACGATGGCCCACATGGAGAGACCGTCACGCTGCGTGACATCCCTGCGGCACATGTTGAGGTCGCGGATCGCGCGCGGCACGGCCTGCTCGACACGCTGAGCCTGTACGACGACGAGTTGATGGAGCGCATGCTCGAGGGGGACGATCCCACGGACACCGAGATCGATGCCGCGATCCGACGCGCGACGCTCAACCGGGACATTACGCCGGTGCTCGTGGGGAGTGCGTTTCGGAACAAGGGTGTTCAGGATTTGATCGACGCGATCGCGCGATACCTGCCGTCACCGCTGGACCGCGTGGCGTACGCGTGCGACAACGCGAACGAAGGGGCGGAGACGACGATTACGGCCGACGCGGACGGGCCCGCGACGGCGATGGCGTTCAAGATCTGCGATGAGCCGTTCGGGCAGGTGAGCTATGTGCGGGTATACCAGGGTCGGATCAAGAAGGGCGGTGCGTATAAGGTCGCGCGGACCGGCAAACTGCAGCGGATCGGGCGGATCTACCGGTTGCACGCCGACAAGCGCGAAGACATCGAAGCGGCCGACGCCGGAGAAATCGTCGGCGTCATGGGGATCGATTGCGTGTCGGGCGACACGCTCTGCGATCCGGCGATCAACCTTTCGCTCGAAAGCATGCACTGCGCCGATCCGGTGATCTCGATGAGCATCGCTCCGGAGCGGGCGGCGGATCGAGAGCCGATGTCCAAGGCGCTGAACCGGTTCGTCAAGGAAGACCCGACATTCCACACGCGCTTCGACGAAAAGACGGGTGAGACCGTGATCTCCGGGATGGGCGAGTTGCACCTCGAGGTGTACGTCGAGCGCATGCGGCGCGAGTACAAGGCGAACGTCGTTGTCGGCCGGCCTCGGGTGAGCTACCGAGAGGCCCCGACGGTCGAGGCCGCATTCAACCACAAGCACAAGAAACAGACCGGCGGCGCGGGGCAGTTCGCACACATCACCGGCCGGATGGTGCCGCTCGATGCCGATGCGAAAGAGGACTACGTGTTCGAGTGCAAGGTTACCGGCGGCAACGTCCCGACCGATTACATCCCGTCGGTGGACAAGGGCTTTCAAATGGCCCGCGGCAAGGGGCCCCTGGCCGGGTTCGAGGTTGTGGGGACGCGCATGATCCTCGAGGACGGCTCTCATCACTCGGTCGATTCGTCCGACCTGGCATTTCAGATTTGCGCTCGCGCGGCGTTTCGCAGGGTCCTGCTCGCGGCGAAGCCCGTGCTGCTCGAGCCGATCATGCGCGTGGAGATCGAGACGCCTACCGAATGTCAGGGCGGCGTCGTCGGAGACCTCGCCGCACGCCGCGGGCTCATCACCGACACGGAAGTCAAGCCGCAGGCCACAATCATCACCGCCGACGTTCCGCTCGCGGCCATGTTCGGCTATGCCACCACCCTCCGGTCGCTCACACAGGGCCGCGCCGGGTTTACGATGGAGTTCGCGTGCTATCGCCGGACGCCCGCCGCCGTTCAGGCCGAGATCATCGAACAGCAGCGCGTCGCGGACGCGAAATAGTACGAGCGCCCGCCACGCACTCATATGGGTGTGCCCATCCCTTGTCGCATCAAGCCTCGGCCGGGGCGGCAGACGAAGGGGAAACAGGTGAGCGTTTCCTACTTCCCGCGGATGCGGGTCGCGCGGATCGTGCCGTCGGCTTGAACGACCCCCCGGATGCGGACGCGGCGGCCTGTCACGGCGTCTCGCAGACGCGTCGCCGGCGTGACGACCAGCGGGATGCCGTCCACCGCCCACCGCGCTGTCAGGACGCCGTGAAACCGTACGCGCCGACCCACCGGGATCGGCGCCGGCTTGCCCGCGGCGTTACGTGCACCTTGCGCGATCCAAGACGCGACCAGGCTGGTCTCTTCGTCGGAGAGAAACGGCGGGCCGTCCTGCGGCATGCGCGGCCGCTCGGCGCCGCGGATGAAACGCAGGAGCGGACTTGCGTCCGGACGTCCGGGGATCACGACGGCGCGCTCCCCGCCGCGGAGGATTTGTTCATAGGTGCCGAGCCGGAGCCCCTCCGGCGGGGCGGACTTGAGTCCGTCGTCCGTGTGACACTTGACGCAGCGTCTGGTCAAGACCGGATAGACGTCGCGATAGGTTACGGTACGCGGTTGTTGGGGCGTGTTCGGTTGCGCGATGACCGGGGACGCATCCGACACGCGTGGAGCGGTGGTCGGCTTGGTGGCGCCAGCGCCCGACGGCGGTGTACCGGTCACGGGCTTCCCTGTGTCACTACCCGGCCCGTGTGTACCGGACGCCGGCGCGCTTGCGTCGCCCCCCGACGCGTGTGCACCGGTACTTCCCTTGTCGGTGCGATGACCCGACGCGTTCGCACCGGTAGTGGGCTTGGCGGCGCCGGTGCGCGGTATCGCCGCGTCGCCGCGTGTGGCCCCGTCGCGGATCCACGCCTCGATGAGCTTGATTTGCTCGGCCGAGAGGTACGGCGGTCCGTTGAGCGGCATCCGCGGTCGGCGCTCGCCGCGAATCCGCCGGACGAGTTCGCTGTCGTCGGGATTACCGGGTTTGATGACCGGGCCGTCATCCCCGCCGCGGGTGATCCGGTCATAATCGTCGAGTCGCAGTCCCCGGGGCGCGTCCTCACCGCTGTGGCAAACCACGCAGCGATCCGCGAAGATTCGCGCAACGTCGCGGTACGTAGGGGCGGTGGCCGCGTGCCGTGCTGACCCGACCGTGGTCACGGCGACACGCGCGGACCAGGGCACCGCCGGCGGATACGCGGCGTCGCCAGCCGCTACGGCGACGAGTCCGAAGACGAGCGTGTCGAACAGACGCAAGACCAGACTGTCGGGGGTGCTGCTCACGTTCGCGACGCAAGAAACTCAACGACATCGATTTTCGTGATGATGCCGATGACCGCATCGTTGTCGATCACGACGGCGACATTGTCGTCATCGAAGACTTCCTGAACCCGCGACAGCGGATCGTCGGGCTTGACTTGCCCGTTCATCCGCGTGGCCGCACGCAGCACCGCATCATCGTGGTGGCATTGACCGGTCGCGAGCGTCCGGAGGAGATCGACCTCGTGGATCATGAGACGCGGCCCGCCGTCCGGTTGTGTCACCGGCATCTGGGAAATCCCGAGCTCCGCCATACGGTGGGCGACGTGGGCGAGGGTTTCGTCATGGGCGGCGTATTCGACGTGAACGCCCTTGAACTTGAGGACGTCCCGCACGGTTCCGAGCCGGTCCTCGATGCCCAGGAAGCCCATGTCCTTCATCCATGCGTCGTCGAAGCACTTGCTGACGTAGCGGTCGCCGGAATCAGGGATGATGACGACGACGATCCGATCGGGGCCGAGCTCGCGGGCGACTTGCAGCGCGCCGAACAACGCCGTTCCCGCCGATCCGCCTGCGAACACGCCTTCCTCACGTACGAGCCGCCTCGCGGCCAGGAAGGAATCGCGATCCGAGACCTCGATGATGTCGTCGATGACGGACATGTCGAGCGTGCCGACCATGAAGTCGTGTCCGATGCCCTCGACCATGTACACGCGGTTCTCGCGTGGCTCGCGGTGGTAGAATGCGTCGGCGTACATGCTGCCGATCGGGTCGGGGCACACGACGCGGACGGTCCGCCCGACGGCGTCGGCCTGCTCTTTGAGGTATTTGCCGGCACCGGAGATCGTGCCGCCCGTGCCGATGCCACCGACGAGGCAGTCGATCTGGCCGTCGGTGTCGTCCCAAATCTCCGGTCCGGTCGTGAGGTAGTGCGCCTCGGGGTTGGACATGTTGAAATACTGGTCGGTATAGAAGGCGTTCGGCATGTCCCGCGCGAGCCGCTTGGCGACTTCGACATAGCTGTCCGGGTGGTCGTGCGGCAGGTCGGTCTTGGTGACCAACACCTCCGCGCCGTACGCCTTGAGCATGTCGATCTTCTCTTTGCTCATCTTGTCCGGGATCGTGAAGACACACCGGTACCCCAAGACGGCGGCGGTCATCGCGAGGCCGAGCCCGGTGTTCCCCGACGTGCTCTCGATGAGCGTCGCACCTGGGCGGATGAGCCCCTTCGCCTCGGCACACCGGACCATGTGCACGGCCATGCGATCCTTGACCGAGCCGCCGGGATTGA
This sequence comes from Phycisphaerae bacterium, assembly GCA_046754365.1. Taxonomy (GTDB): domain Bacteria; phylum Planctomycetota; class Phycisphaerae; order UBA1845; family UBA1845; genus JBHHVO01. The sequence continues at coordinate 5,828 of JBHHVO010000038.1, forward strand.
GCTGCTCGAGCTTGAGGTAGACCGTCGCCATGTCCGGCTCGACCATTCGCCGCATCTTGAGCAGCGGCGTTTTGCCGACCAGGTCGAGTATGCTCTCAACGTACCTCATGGATCCCGATGATACCGCTGCGATCATGCGATGTCGACGGCGTCACCGACCCCGCCGGCCGCGGCAACGGCCGGATGATTCCGGATCGAGCCCGCCGCCGCGACCGCCGCGCGATCCGGCGCCCCCCTGCATCACCGCGACCGCCGGCTACCGCGTCGTACGCGCGCCGAACCTGCTCGATCCGCTTCTGGTGACGGATTTGCGCCTCGAACCCGGTTTGCGACATGTCCCGCGCGCTCAGCGTCGCCAGCATCCGCCTGAGTCGCTGCACCTGCGCGTCGTTGTCGATTTCCATCTCGTCACTCCATTCACCGCGGCGCGTTGCAGCGCCGCACATGACCCCGCACGGGCATGACCGCTCCCGATCCATCCTGATCCACGAGCGGCGACGCCGGTTCCGCAGAGCGTGTTTGAGAAGCGTATTTCAGAGCCGCGCCAGTGGGGAAGCGGTCCGGCTTCCTGCTCGAAAACCGCTCTTACGGTCCCGGCTCTGGGCGTTGCGACCCAGCATCCTGCATCGGAATACAGGCGTCCCGCGCACATCGTGCCATGGCAGTCTCATCGGCTTCCCGTGCGTCCGGATATAAGGTATCCTCGTGCGGGATTCGGGCCGCTGTGGGGTGTTTCGATCGGTGTCGCGCAACTCGACACGAGGGGCGCAGCGGCCGATGCACCACGAGAGGGCCGGCGCGCGTTGCGGCGGTCCGCGCGATGACCGTCGGGGGCTCGGTCGCGCCGACGCAAGTGGTGGCCACGCGCAACACGGGGATATCGCCGAATGCTGCACCATGTACTTCGATCGAGATCGCGTCGCGTGCCGGCCCTTGTCGGCTGCGTTGTTGCCGTGACCGCACCCACGGCGGACGCGGGCATCCGCGCGCCGGCGGTTTCGGTGCTGTCGTTGCGGATGGCGTCGTGTGCGGTCGCCCAACAGTCCTGCACGGCGAACGGGGAGTTCGTCATCGCCGCACTCGGTGACAGTCTTACCGACACACCGGTCGCCCGCGGCCCGAACCATGCGGAGCACATTACCGCACGGCTCGGTGTGCCGCTGCTCAACGTGGCCGTGAGCGGCGCGACGACCAGGACGCTGCTCGAACAGGGCCAGCATACGCAGGCGATAGCCGCCGGTGCGACGCTTGCGTTCCTCTGGATCGGCGGCAATGACATGCTTCTCGATTTCACGATCGAGACGGCGTTCGGCGATGACAGCTTCGTCCCCGATTCCATCGCGAACTGGGCGACGGCGGCCGACGCACTGCTCGATAGCGGCGCCGTCGTGATCACGGCGAACATCCCCGACCTGAGCAAGCTCCCCGGTACCGTGAACCTCTTCGGTGCCGACCTGCAACCCGTTTTCGACAACATCCGCGCGGTGACGATGTCGTTCAACGCCGCCCTGCAGGACGCGGCGGATGAGCGCGGCATCGTCGTCGTCGACGTGTTCAACCTCTTTGATCAGCAGCTCGGCGGCACGCCGGATGTGTGCGGCGTGCCGGTCGGCCTGCCGCCGGCGAGCGGCGAGCCCACCGACTTTTTCTTCGATGACATTCACCCCACGTCGTACGCGATGGGCCTGATCACGAATGAGTTCATCACCGCGATGAACAACGTCTGCGGCACCGACGTCGGGCTGCTCGTCCAGGCGCAGCTTGGTGGGCTCGCGGGTCTGCCCGAGTGCAATGTGCCCGACGCCAATCTTCCGCCGAACCCGGACAGCGACAGCGACGGCGTCCCCGACGCCATCGACGTCTGCGCGGGCGCCGACGACTTCGCGGACGCGGACGCGGACGCGACGCCGGACTGCCTCGACGGTTGCCCGGGTGACCCCACCAAGACGGAGCCCGGCCTGTGTGGTTGCAACGTGCCCGAGACCGACACCGACGGCGACGGCGTAGCGGACTGCATCGACAACTGCGTCAACACCATCAACCCGGTGCAAGCCGACGCCGACACCGACGGGATCGGCGACAGATGCGACAACTGCCCGGCAACCCCGAACGTGGATCAGGCCGACGCGGATGGGGACGGCGTCGGTGATGGATGTGACAACTGCGGCGTCGCGGCGAACGTGAGTCAGGCGGACATCGACGCGGACGGTATCGGCGACGCCTGCGACAACTGTCCCGACACCGCCAACGCGGATCAGGCCGACGCCGATGCCGACGGCATCGGCGACGCCTGCCCACCGGAGCTAGCGCCGACGCCGGGCCCCACCGGTGGCGTCCCAGGCGTCTGTGGCGCCGGGATGATCAACTTGCTCCCGCTCGTTTGCGCCGCGCTGCTCGCGGCGCCTCGCCGCCGAACCGGAATACGCCGCCATACCGTCATCACACGTCCCCACGCCATGCGCCGCGAATAACCGCGCACGTGTTGGGGCAACCCGCCGTGGCGGATTGCGGCATGTGGGCGTCGGGCATGAGTAATCGAACGTGCAGCCTGTTACCCGGTTCAGGATCCAGGTGGCCGGGTGGCGCGCCGGCGCGGTTGGGGTCGTGGCACGGGTTCGGTGCGTTCATGGACGGGTTGCGGATGGGGTTGGGGCGGTTTCGTGGCGGAGCCTGATGCGATGCGCGTGATGTCGTTTTTGCGAAGTGTCACGAGGACCCAGATGAGCGGCGGCACGACGAACGAGCACGTCGGCGCGACAACCATAAGCTCCCATACGGCGGAGATGGTTTTGTGCCAAAACGGTCCCGGCTCGTAGAGGCGGAACGGGTAGGGTTCGCTGAACCAGTGGAGGAGCGTCGTCGCGAGGCGCAGGGCGACAAACGAACTGACGGCCGCCAAGCCCCAGCAGAGCGCACGCCAGCGGCGTGACCACGGGACGGGCGTGGCGAGCACGAGCGCGATGACGATGGCGGTCGGGATGTAGCCGGTCCTGCGACTACTCTGGGCGATGTCGATGGACTGCGGCAGGCCGCGTTTGGCGAGGTGGACACGCGTGTCTTTGTCGTCCTTGGCGCTCTCGAGCGGGGTGAACCGCACGATGCCGTCTGTGCCGAAGTCGGCGAACAACCACTCGGCGCCGCGGCGGAACAGGATCGCATACACGTGATGGGCCCCCAATCGGGGCGCGACGATGACGAGTAACAGGTAGTAGGCCACGGCGATTGTGAGGAACCGCGCGATCACGATACCGGGAGGGCGTTGGCGATGCTGCATCGGCGTATCGGCCTGCTCCGCCGTGTTTGAGAAACCGCTGTGGCCGGGACCGTGGCGCACATCGGCGGGCGCGCGCTCGTGTCACGGTAGTATTGACCAAGCACCACGTTTGACGGGCCGTCACACGGCGCCGCGCGTCGGTGCGCCGTCCAAGTCAGCCGACTTCGTGGCTGGCGGCCTGCTTGTGCGCGGGCCGGGCCGGGACGTCTGGGCGTGCGGCCCAGAACGCCCATAGGCCCCACGCGGCGATGGCCAGGAAGATGAACACGGCCTGCCAGACCTCGAAGTGCATCATGTCAAACGCGTTCGGCCAGTAGATTCCGATGTAGAAGAGGCTGATGACGCGGACGAGGTTCATGGCGGCAAGAAACAGTGTGCCGACCGACGCGCCCCAGAGCCTTCGTCGAAGCGGCACGGGTGACGCGAGGACGGCGGCGACGAGCAGCGCCGTCGGCTGAATCGCGTCGCAGCCCTTCTTGATGTTCACGCTGAATCGCGGCGAGGCGAGCGCGGGGCCGTTGGCGGTGATGTCCTCACCGAACAGGCCGATAACACCGGCGGACATGGACGCACACAAGCGCTGGTACGCCGGTATTGCGCGGTGCTTTACGAAACCGGTGGCGAGCGCGACTTGCAAGACGCTCATCACGATGACCGAGCCGACGAGGAACCGCACGACCGGGTTCTTGGCCCGCCACCACGATACCAAACTGTTACGTCCCGCGCCGAACGGGTCGCGTGGGTGGCGTTCCCGCGATCCGCGCGGCGGCTTCGCGCGCCCGGCGCGTCGGCGCCGTGGTGGGCCTTGTTGGCGCGGTTTCTTGCGGCTCACGGTGTTGGTCCGCTCGGGGTCCGGATCGGCCGTGTGACACGGGTGCGTACGGTACCGCGCCGGTCGGGGGCTTTCAAGAATGGCGTTGACGTGCGCGGCCGCACCGCGCTGACGATGGACATGCGTGGTGCGCCGTGCCTCGGCCGGGCAGCGGTGGGGCGGCTCGCAGGCGCGGCGCGCAGTGGGGGTGCGGTGTGGATCATCGCGGGAGCCATGTCGGTTGAGAACCTATTCCTGTCCCGCCTGGGGCGTGCTCGGGCGCGGCGGGCAGGGTGAGGTTGGGTCTTGCGGCGTGGCTTTAGCGGCCATCACGTGTTGCCAAGTTGGACGGTGAAGTGCGTCTGGCGCGTACGATTGGTCACATTTGTGCCATGCGCATTCGTCTACGGGGCTAGGCGTGCAGATGTCTTTGACGCTGTGTCGATTGAGATACAGGCAAGGTGTCGGTCCGTCGATTGCGCGGACGCGATGCCACCGGGTGCACTTTCGTAAGAGTATGAAACATAAGTTGTTACGTTAGTTTACGATATGGAGTGGCTCAACGCGTGGCCGGTGCAATTGGGTGGAACGCCCGAGGCGTGCGCGTTCGCGGTCCGAATTGATGCCGTGCGTGTGGCGAGGATGCCCGCGGGCGTGCGGGCGCCTTTGACTCTGCGTTTGTGTCTCACTCGGCGTGTGTAGTGTGAGGGAATCCGATGCCGGTTGAAGCTCGTCTTGCGGGTGGTGAAGTCGGCGCGCCGATTTGTTGACTCGGTTTGCTTGCCTTGGTAGCTTGCCTGCGGTCTTCCCGGACCCGGAAGGGGCTGGCGGCGCGCCGGCAACAGGGGTGCCGGGTTCGGTTGGTCTGGACAGGGGGCGCGGACTTTGTCCGGTGTTGTCGATTGGGGAGCTTGTCGGTGCCAGCCATGCCGATGCTATGCTTCGGCCCGGTGGTGCGGTGAGCGCGCGTTTCATCGTGGCGCCAGACAACGGCCAGGCGGTTCCGCTTTGCGGCCTCGGTTTTCTGAGATGCTCATGTCCAGACCAACGGCTTCCTGCCAACGAGTGATCGCACCGCGGATCGCCGTGAGCGGTACGGCGGCGCGCGACGGCGCCGGGTCCTACGGCTATGCGTATGCGGACGCGGTGCGTGGACGCTACGCGGCGCCGGCGGACCAGTCGGATCGCTTCGGCCGCGCGCTGACCGGCGACGTGCTGGTGGCTACGAGTCAGGAGAATCAGGCGTGAGAACCATTCGATGGGTCTGTGTGTGGATGTTGGTCGGATCGCCGCTGGTTTTGTTGGTTGGGTGTCCCGGGGCGGCGCCAAGCGACATGTCGATGGGAGCCGATTCCCCTACGGGCTCGGAGCTCTTCAGGTTGATTACGGAAACCGATCCGTACCAGGCGTGGGCGCAGTTTCCCGGCGTGGAGGGCATCATCGCGAGCGCACCGCCCCACGGGCCGATGGCACGGGTGTTCATCAACACTTCGGTGGAGGCGGCGTTGGAGAACTTCTCGGGTCGCCTTCCGGACGGGTCGGTGATTCTGAAGGAGAGCTTTGTGGACACCACGCCGGAGACACCCGACACTTTGACCATCATGTGGAAGGTGTCGGGCTTCGATCCGGAGAACAACGATTGGTTCTGGGCAAATATGACGCCCGCGGGGGTCGTGAACGCCGAGGGGAGGGTCACGGGCTGCACGAGCTGCCACAGCGATGCTCGGGACAATGACTTCGTGTTCCTTCATGAGTTTTGATCGACGTGCGCGTTGATGTCTGACGACCGGCGTTCAAACCCGGCTGGCACGCGGCGTGCTACGGATGTGGCGCATGGGTCCGAACGTAGCGTTGCCGGCTCTTTTTCTGTTCCGGTGTACATGTTGTTTCTGTGGAGGTGTAGTTTCATGAAGTTCCGATGGGCAACCTTGTTGGCCGCGATCGCGGTTGGGGCCGGTTTGGCGTCGTGGTGGCAGGCGTCACGGGCACGCGCGAACGACGCGATTTCCACCGCGGCGTCGGTGGTGACGCTTCCGACTTTCGGGGATGACGAGCCGTCCTACTCGTACGTTGGGAATAAGAAGTGCAAGAAATGCCACATCAAGCAATACAGGAGCTGGGAGAAGACGAGGATGGCCCAAGCGTTCGATATCCTCATGCCCGGCAACAGAAAAGAAAAGAAGGAACAATTCAAGCTGGACGTCAGCAAGGATTATACGAAAGACGAAAAGTGCATCAAATGTCATACGGTCGGATTCGGCAAGCCGGGGGGCTACGCGATTCCCGATCCCGAAGACAAGAAGGCGGTTCGAAAGGCCAAGAAGCTACGGGGCGTCGGCTGCGAGTGTTGTCATGGTCCGGGTAGCGCGTACATCAAGGTTCACGAGGACATACTCAAATCCAAGCGCAAGTAGAAGGTTGAGGAGTTGTACGCCGCCGGGCTCTTTCGAATTGGTAAAACCGTGTGCATAACGTGCCATAACGAAGAGAGCCCAAGCGTGAATCCGGGGGATCCTTTCGATTACGAGAAGCGCAAGGACCAGGGGACTCACGAACATTACCCGCTCAAGCAGCGTGAAGAGTAGGTCGAGCCCGATCGAGGGATTCGGGCCGGTTAGGCCGTGATTGTGGGCGGGCGTCCTGGCGTGGTGGATGACATGTATACGGGCACATCGATAGGTTCGCGTGCGTGGCCGTTGGTCGTTGTCTGCCTTATGGTTGTGCGCGGGGACGGTGGGAGACTCGCCGGTGTCTTGTTTCAAGCTTGTAGCGCCACCCGTCGGACCACGCTCGATACGGAGCCGTTCGCGACGCCGCGATCCCGTTCGACGAGGTGTTTTATGGCGAACCTGTAAGAAACGGCTCTTCGCGGGCATGCAGCGCCGCAGAAGACGGTGCTCCTCGCGTGCGAAGGCCGGGTTGCGTCCGGGGGACGTTGGCGCGTGCGCGGGGTCGATCGGCGACCTTGCGACGGCGGTCCACGGGCCGATCCGCGCGGCGGGGGTGTTTGCGATGAGCCGCTCGACGGGTGGTCCGGGCGCCGACGTTTCGTGGCGCGTTCGGGATATGATGGCGGATCGTGGACACGTCAACGCGGTGCGTGTGACCGTATCATTAGGAGTCTACCGATGGAAGTCACGAACACTACCCTCTTATCGTCCGCGATTTTCGCGGACATTCCGCGCGAGGCCGTCGAAGAACTCTGTTCGCGTGGGTGCGAAGTCACGTTCGAGGTGGGCCACAAGCTGTTCGAGCGTGATCAGGATTCCAGCAAGTTGATGATCCTGCAAGAGGGTGTCGTTGATCTTGTCTTCCCTATCGAGGTCATGAACGTGACGCGCGAGGTCACCATGGAGAGCGTGCAGGCGGGGGATGTCCTGGCCTGGTCGTCGCTCGTGGTTCCCCACCGGTTTACGCTCAGTGCCCGTTGCGCGAGCCGATGTGTGCTGATGGCTTTGGGTCGCGACGCGCTACACGCGTTTTTTGAGACGGACCCTCAGACGGGCTATCGGTTCATGCGGAATCTAGCCGGCGTTGTCGGGCGGCGGTTGCAGGCGATGCACAGGATGTGGATGCGCGAGCTGCAGGCCACCGCTGAAAGGCGAATGGAATAAGAATCTTTCGAGTTGCGTGGGCGAGGCATGAGGCGTGTTGCATATGTGATGCTCGGCGGTCTTGTCGGAACCGGGCCCGCCGCGACCGGTGTCGCGCAGGGGCCGACCGGCGGTACCGGGGCGATGCGGCCGCTGACGTGCACGACATCGGATTGCCACGCGCACGTGACGGAGCGTGAGCTCGTGCACGAGCCGGTGGCGGTGAACCGGTGTGACGCTTGCCATGTTCCCAAGCGGGGCGCTACTGCGTTTCGACCCGGTGCGCGGCACGAGTTCAAGCGGGCCGGAGACGATCCGGAAGTGTGTTATGCCTGCCACGACCGCCTTGGCAATGCGCACTTCGTCCACGAACCGGTGAAGATGGGGGTATGCATTCTGTGCCACGATCCCCATGGCGCCGAGCACGCATCGCTACTGCGCGTTGATATCGACCGACAGCTCTGCGCGCGATGTCATCGTGTCACAGTGGATCAGGGCCTTCACGTGCACCCACCGGTCGGCGATGGCGCGTGCGGCGCGTGCCACGACCCGCACGGATCAGATCAGGCGAAATTCCTTCGCGCGGCGCCGGAGGCGTTGTGTTTGGATTGTCACGACACGATCGAGGAGATGCTCGAGGACGCGACCGTCGCCCATGGCCCGGTCACGACGGGGCGTTCCTGTCTGAGTTGCCACGATCCCCACGCTTCCGACGCCGAGCGTCTGCTGCTGCGGGAGCCGATGGGGCTGTGTCTGTCGTGTCACGACAAGAGGCTGGACTCCAATGGGGGTTCGATCCGCAACATCGCGGAATACCTCGAGGGCCACCCGGACCACCATGGCCCGATCAAGGACGGGAACTGCACGGCCTGCCACAATCCGCACGGGGGGGCGATCCGCCGCCTGTTGACCGAGGCC
>JBHHVO010000039.1:0-14403 GCA_046754365.1 Phycisphaerae bacterium
GATGCGCTGGTGGTGGCCCTGCGCTCGGTCGATCTCGATGTCCACGTCGGGCAGCACGGCGGGCGGTTTCAACTGGGGTTCGGTCAGGCCCGCGGTTTCCATCGCCCGGGCGACGTGGAACGGATTGTAGCCGAACGCCTCGAAATCTCCGACATCGAAGATGATGTTCATCGTATAGACGCGTCGGCCGCCGCGTCCGCTCTGTTCGGCGCCGGCGACGCGTGTCGCCGCGACGCAGAGCCTTTCGGTGGGCAGTGGATAACAGGCGACCGCGCGGGCGTCCGGCGACGTGTCGCACACGGCCTCATGCGACGGCGATTGTGTCGTGATGGTCTTCTTCTCTTCCGGTTTGAGCCCCTTGCCGGCGGCGATGATCCGGTATCCCTCCCCCATGGGCGTTCGCACGGACGTGAATATGGCCTGTTCGCATTGCATGATGGCGGTGTCCGTCGGTCCGGCGCAACCGAGAGATTACTGGGTATTGAGCATCCATTCGAACGGTTCGAGTACGCCGCGCGGCGCGACGTGCAGCGGAAACGGGATAACGTTGTCCGAGTCGTCACTGCCATAGCCCAGCGCACCGACGACGCTGGCGGCGAAAAACTCGAACCGCTCGCAGCGGCTCTCGCAGATGTTCCAGAGGCGGTTGAGGTTCGTCTTGGCGAATGCGCGCGGGTCGTCGAACGCCTGCGGGCAGTAGTCGGCCTTGGAGAGGATCACGGCGACGGGCGTCGGGATCTGTTTCTTGCGCTTCGTGCAGCACGTGGCGTCCAGGTAGCTCATGAGTTTGAGGGCGAAGAAGTCCGGCTGGGGCGAGCCGGACGCCGCCACGGCGGCATCGACGAGCAGCACGAGCCCGGCGCTCTTTTCGAGCAGGGATCGAATGATCGTGAACGTCTGCGGGCTCGCGACCTCGGCGGCCAGCGCCTCGCCGGCCATGTCGGGCATGATGAGATCGAACACCATGTCGCTGCGTCGCGGCTTGGTGACCTGATAATACGCCCAATGCCACTCGTCGACTTCCATCGCGGTCTTGGGCGGGAACTGTCTGGCGCTTAGGTAGCTGATGACGCTGTGCTGGAGGTTGACGGAGTACGCGCCTTTCGGGATCGCCTCGAAGTCCTCCGCGCGTTTGGAGAGCATGTCGAGCAGGACGCCGAGGTAGACCGTCTTGCCGACGTTGCTGTCGCCGATGACCGTGATCATGCACGGATCGCGCTCCTGGGAAAGGGCGTCGTGCACGAGTACGGTGGGTGCGCCGCAACTGGCGCAAACCATCGCATCCAACTGATTCGGCGCATCACAAATAAGGCAGTCGATGGCCGTCGGTGCGAGGGTGGCTGATCGTGCCATGTCGCTTGCTCCTAGGGGTTACGTACCGCTCATCCAAGTGGCCTGTTCCAGGTCCATCGCACACCGGAAGCCGGTGTTGTGTGATCGGGCCAGTGCGATCTGCCCGGTTCGGAACAGGGCCGTCGCCTGCGTTTCAAAGTAGGTGTCGAAGGAAGCACCCCGGATGACATGCATCGGCATCTCGCCGACGATGGGCTGGTTCTCTTCGTCTACAATCGAGAAGTCCGTGTCCGTCCATTCCCAGACGTTGCCGATGAGCTGTAGCACGCCGTTCGGCGCGGCCCCGGTCGGATACTCGTCCACCGCCACGGTGCCTCGATGCCTGGAAGACCAGATGTTGCAGCGTGTGTTGTCCATCGAGTCACCCCAGGGAAACCGACGGAAGATGTCGGCCGAGCTCTTGATATGCCAGCTCGCCGCCATTTGCCACTCCGCCTCGCTGGCCAGGCGCTGGCCGATCCACAACGCATACGCCTGCGCCTCATACCAACTCACGCCGACCACGGGATGGGTCGCGAACCGCTCGTCGTGACGTCCATTCCGCCAGAACCTGGGACCTGGCTGGTCGGTCTGGTCCTTGAGTTCAATGAGGTGCGGCCAGATGTCTTCAGGCCAGTAGTCCAGCTCGTCGTAACCGCCGGAATCCACGAACCGCTGATACCTCAGGTTGGTCACGGGATGGGTGTCCAGGAGGAACGGCTGGATGTCGGTCTCCTCCTCGGGGGCGCCGGGTTGGTCGTTGAGTGCCTGGCTGATGTTGACCCTGCCGGCCGGAACGAACGCCATACGCTCCTCGAGTTCCGCGGTGGCCGCGTCCACGACCGCACCGCCACCGTGATGTTCGCGCCATCGCTTCTCATCGCGCAGGATCACGGCGTGCCGCCCTTGCTGGTGAAGGCGTTTGAGCGGATCGTCGCTGAAGGATTCCCTGGGCGCGGGGTGGTGATCGGTGTATGGATTCGGGTGCACCCCGGGCGGACCGATATAGCCGACGCCGTTGTGGCTTGGTTTGCCCGATGTCCGCGATTTGCGTCGAGTGAAGAGTTTCAAAGCCATAGGACGATGTTTCCCAAGTCGTTGTCCGCGGTAGTGCTCACACGCCAATAGCCTTGCGCTTCGCGTCGCGGCGGAGCTTGCGGAAATGGGCTGCGGCGCGTCCGGTGGTCTTGCCGGGTTTCGGTTCTACGGCGTCGGCGGGCTTTTCGGCGGCGACCGGCACAGTGGCATCCGTGGCGGCCACCGGGACGGTCGTATCCATGTTGGCGGCCGGCGCGGGGGCATGATCGGTGGCGGGCGAATCCATCGCGGGGCGTCTCGACGTCTGCCCGAGGCGCTCGAGCAGGAGTTCCCGCTGCGTCGCGACTTCCTGCTGTTCACGTTGGAGCTGGCCCTGCATGGTCGCCAGGGATTCGCGGGTCTGTTCGATCTCCGCGGCGTAGTGTTCGGTCCTGCGTGTCCGCTCCTCTAACGCCTCAAGCCGCGCTGCGATTTCCGCTTCCTGTCTTTCGAGCGCACGTGCGCGCTTGTCGGCCTCGACCTCGCTGACCTCGACGGCACGGGCGCGCTGCTCAAGCGCGCGCACCTCGGTCTTGTGCGCCTTCTGCTCTTCCGCAAATCGAGCGCGATCGGCCTCCATGCGCTCCTTCCGCGCGGACAGATCGCGTTGCTTGGACTCGAACTTTTCGGCCGCACGTTGTATCGCCTCGCGCTCCCGTTCGAGCGCGGCCGCCCCCGCGTCGAGCTCCGCTTGCATGTCCGCAAATGCCGCCTCGCGCTCCGCCACCGCGGCCTCATGCTCGCTCAACGCGGCCTGGCGCTGTTCGACGGCGCGGGCGCGTTTGTCCAGCGATGCCTGGGCGTCGGCGAGTGACTCGGCCTGCTGCCGCAATTCGGCGGCCTGCTGCTCGTGTTGGGCGGCCAGGGCCGAAAGGGCCTCACGTTGCTGAGCGCATCGCGCCTCCTCTTGCTTCGCCGCATCGACTTGGGCCGCGTGCTCTTTCTCGAGCTCATCCCTCGCGGCCGCGAGCTCCGATGCGAGTTGCTGAAGCGAGGCGCGGTCCGACTCAAGCTGCTGCTTATCGGCCTCGAGTTCCTCGGCGTGGCGGCACAACTGCGTCCGTGCCGCGCGCAGGGCGTCGGCCACGTCCCGGGCTTGCTGCCGCAAGACGGACGCATCGGGCGGATCAACGTCGATTCCCTTGTGCGGCTTACGGCCCACAACACGATCCTCAGCTTATACCCGGCGTGCGCCGCCCAGTGGCGCCGATCGCACGCCCTCGGCCTCAACGCGGCAACCCACAACGCCAGGGCAACCGGTGTACCACGCGCGCCAGCCTCAAACCAAGACAAGCGTACGATACCGCTGAGATTGGACCACACGGCTCTTGACACGCGCCCATCCCGGCCGCCACCCGTGTCCGCGGCGTCATCTATCGGACGTACGGGATCGTGTCATGGTCCGCCGGACGGGCGTTGACGACTTCGCTCGCCGCCGATCGAGAATCATCCGAACGGCAGCGCCGCCAAATCTTAAGCTCCAAAGGTAGGTGTTCTCGCCCTCGCCCCCGCGGTCGATGTGCGGGGCGAGCGCGAGCGTGCGTGCGCGGGCCACGGGCTTGCATGCGCGGGGCACCGGTTTCTCCGTGGACGGGTAACGACGCACCAGGAACGCAAACGGTATGGCTTCAACGAACCCGAAACTCCAAGCGGTGATGGATTCACTGACCAAGGTCGACTCGGCCATTGACGCGCTGGATGGCGGCCTGGAGGACTACCTTGCGCAAGTCGGCCAGTGGTCCGGGCATTTGGATCGCCAGGTCGGTGAACGCATCGCCCTCGCGGATCAGCAGCACACCGATCAACAACAGGCCCTGAGCCAAGAGGCCAAGAAGCTGGACCGGCTCCAGCGCGAGCTGGCGCAGCGGCAGGAGGCGTTGGCTCAGGCCCAGCGCACGCTGGAAGCAGAGCAGACGGCGCTCGACCAACGCGCGGGCGAACTCGACGAGCAGCGCCAGGCGTTCGAGCACGCCAAGCAGGCACTCGACACCGACCGCGCCGACGCCGAACAACAACATGCCGACCTGGCCGATGCTCGCCGGCGCCTGGAGGAGGCCGAGCAGGCGGTCCAGGCACGCGAAGCCGCGTGCCAGCAACATCTCGCCGACACGGACAAGCTGCGCGCCGAACTCGACGCATTCCGCGCCGCACTCGACAAGGAAACGCAAACCGCGCGCGCCGAATGCGAACGGCAGAACCAAGAGCTCGCCAAGGCGCGCGAGGAACTCGAACGGCAGCGCGAGGCGATCGCCGCGGAACGGGCGAGCCTGGCGGCCGACCACGACACACTCAACGCACAGCGCGGTGACATCGATACGACGTGGCAGACGGCGAAACAGCGCCAGGCCGAACTCAACGAACTCGCCGAGGAGTTGGCGCGGCGGGAGACCGATCTCCGCACGCAAGCCGAGGCACTCGCCGCACAGCATGACGCCCTGAACCAGCGCCACGAAGCCATCACCGCAGAGCAGACCGCCTTGGGCGCGGAGCGCCAGGCGCTGGAACAAACGTCGGCGAAGCTTGATCAGCGCGCCGCCGAGCTCGAGCAGCAGGCCGAGGACCTGGCCCGGCAGGACGCCGCACTCGCACGGGACCGTGAAGACATCGCTCAGCAACGCGCACGCCTGGATGAGTACGAGGCCGACATCCACCGGCGTATCGCCGAGTTCGACCAGCGAGACCTGGACCTCGACGCGGCGTCGCGTGAACTCCGCGAACGGACCGAGGAGCTCACGCGCCTCGAGGCGCACGTCACCTCAGAGCGCGCGGCCTCCGAGCAGGAGCGCAAGCGGCTCGACGAGCGCGTCACCGAGATCGAGCAGGCATCCGCGGCGATCGAACAGCGGATTCGCGACCTCGATCAGCGCGACGGTGGGCTCCGGAAACGCGAGGCGGCGCTCGAACAACACGCCAGGCAACTCGAGCAAACCGCGTCGGCGACGCAGGCCGATCGCCAAAAGGCAGCACAGGAACGAGCCGCGCTCGAGAAGCACAAGAAGGCGATCGACGACGACGCCGCGGAGATCGAAGCCCGCCGCGACGAACTGGAACGCGCAATGCAGGCCGTCCAACACGACCGCGCGTGCATCACCGCCGAACGCGAACGCCTCGAAGCCGATCGACGCGCGCTCGACGAGCTCAGCGGAAGCCTGGATCAGCGCTCCGCGGAAATTGAGCGTCAATCGGCCGAGCAGGACAACGAGCGCGCCGCCCTGGCCGCTGACCGCGACGCGCTCGCCGCTGATCGCGATCGCGTTGAGGCGGCCGAGCGGGCGCTCGACGAGCGAACGCTCCAGCTCGACGAGCGACACCGCGTGCTCGAGCAACATGTCGCCGATGCCAAGCGGCTGGAAGCTGAACTCGACAAGGCCCGTATCTCGCTCGCGAACGAGCGCGACGCGCTTGCAGCGCTGAAGGAACGACTGAAAGGCAACGAGCGCCTCCTGGACCAGCGCAGCACGCAGCTAGACGAACGCCGCGGCGAATTGGATCGGATGGTTGCGGAGTTCGACCAGACCCGGGCCGAGTGGTTGCGCAACCGCACGGAGGCGGACTCCTCCGTCGAGCAGCGGGAGCATGAGCTCGAGTCGATCAAACACGAGATCACCGAGCGCGCCATGGGGCTCGATGATCGGACGCAGGAGCTCGACCGGCGCGAACGCGAGCTCGAAACGACGCTCTCGGAATGCCGTGCACGCGAGCGTCAGATCGAAACCCAGGAGCAGCGCATCGTCGAGCTCAAGCGACAGTTGGACCAGACCCAGCAGAACCTCCGCGCCACCGAGGATACCCTCCAAACGCGACGGGCGGAGCTCGCCGGCACGCAGGAAGCCATACGAACCGAGGCCGAGACCCAGCGACAAGAGGCCGCGCAGACGAAGCGCGAAATCGCCGCGGCCAAGAAGGAACTTGAACGCGAACGAAAGGCCGTCGAAGCCGCCGCACGCAAGGCCAAGGCCCGCGCCGCCGAGATCGAAACGCGACTCAAAGCCGCCGACGAACGCGAGTCCCTGCTCGCCACGCAGCAGGCCAAACTCGATGCCGTGTCACAGGCGATCAAGAATGATCAGATGAGCGTCGAGGAGGCCAGAC
This sequence comes from Phycisphaerae bacterium, assembly GCA_046754365.1. Classification (GTDB taxonomy): domain Bacteria; phylum Planctomycetota; class Phycisphaerae; order UBA1845; family UBA1845; genus JBHHVO01. The sequence continues at coordinate 6,502 of JBHHVO010000039.1, forward strand.
GCTCGATCGACGACATGGCCGAACGCCGAGAATCCGAACTCGCCGAGACCCGCGCGCAGCGCGACGCGATCCACGCCAAGGAGCGCGAGCTCCAGGAGCGCATCGACGCACTGGAACACGAGCGGGCTGAGGCGCAGTCCCGTCTCGAACAGGAGCGCAACGCCCTCGAGAAGGCGCGCCAAGACATCAACGAGCAGGCGAAACAAGCCCAACAGCAGCAGGCCGCGCTCGTGGCACAACAAGAGGCGCTCAAGAAAAAGGAACAGGCGCTCGCGACCCGCGACGCCGAGGCGAAAGCCGCCCAGGACGATGCGCCGAACCAGGACGTGCACACCGACGCATACCGCAGGTGTGCCCACGCGAGCCACATGGCCGTCGCCACATTCTGGCAACGCTACGCGCACAAACACAAAACCCAGACCGCCGCCGCCGATGTGCCCATCGGACATGCCGGGAACACCGACGACGACGCGACGCCACCCCATCCGAAGCCGCGGACCGCGCGAGGCAAAGCGCAAGCGAAACCACCAGCCGCCGACAAGCCGACACGCGGCGAGACATCCAGCACCGCGGGCGCGCCGGCGGCTGCGCCGAAAAAACGCAGGCGCGGGGCGCGGCCGGCGACCGCCGGACCACAACAACCCGCGGACCAAGCCAACACCGCCGACAACGTCAGCCTGGCCGCCGCGATGAAGGACGCCCTCGCCGCCGCGCATGCCGAAATCGACCACGCCGACGAGCCACCGAAACCGGTCGCACCCAAGGCCACCACTCAACCCGCTGTACCGTCCGAAGACGATCAGGACCCGCCGCTCAAGTTCACCCGAGACATGCTCGTCAAAGGTGGAGAACCGGCCCAGACGCACACGCCGACGCGCGACAGCGACCTCCCCGACGATATCGACGAGGAGACGTTGCGCAAGATCAAACTCCTCCGCAGACTAAGCCCGAAGCTGACCACGCGGGAGCTGCTCGAACGCGTCCGCGCGGAAGGCAACGATCGCCGTGGCGGTGGACGCAAGGCACCCGCCAAGCGAAAGAAGAAACAGTCCGGTGCCGGCAAGAACAAGGGATGGTTCGGCTGACACCCGCTGAATGCATCAATCGAGCAAGCAATCTACTGCTCCGATGCACCTGATTTGATGGGCGGCATGGGCAAGCGATGGCTCACCCATGGCGGGGATCGGATGACCACGGGCACACAAGTTTGCCCGTGCCACCCAACGCAACCCGTCGTTTGCGTTGCATCGGCACACTGCTTCAGCGCCCTGCCGACGCACCACCGCATCGGGGATGCCGCCCCGAGCATCCGGTGCTGTACATTCCGCCATTTTGGAGTCCGGGCCGTCCGTTCGTCTGGGGGATGACGGGCGCGTGGAGGACATGCACGTCAAACGCAGGATTCACGACTGCGTTGTCCGTGGCTGGTGATCGTGCAGAGGGGTGTCGAACCGACCCGTCACCGTGTTGTTGACGGCCCACTATCGCCCGGCCAGCAAGCGCTCAAGCGTCGGAAGCATAGCGCGGATGGCACGGCCGCGGTGGCTGATGCGGTTCTTCCGGTCGGGCGACATCTGGGCGGCGGTCATACCGCAATCGGGTACGAAGAAGTGGGGGTCGTAACCGAAGCCGTTGTTGCCTGCGGGTTCGTCGACGATGACGCCGTGCACGACGCCGGTGGCGGTCGCGAGTATGTCCGGTCCCGCGGCGAGGGCGACGACACATCGGAACCGCGCGGTACGTCGGTCGGGAGGTACGCCCGCGAGTTCGGCGATGAGTTTGCGGTTGTTGGCGGCGTCGTCGCCGGGGCGGTCCGCATAGCGGGCGGAGCGCACACCGGGCGCGCCGCCGAGCGCGTCGACCTCGAGGCCGGAATCGTCGGCGAGCGCCCAACATCCCGCGTGCCTTGCGTAGTGGACGGCCTTGATCCGCGCGTTGCCGTCGAACGTGTCGGCGTCTTCGACCGGTGGTTCGATACCGGGGAAATCGGCCGGCGCCGCGAAGCGCACGCCGAGCGCGTCCAGGCCGTGGAGCATCGCGCGGACCTCCGCGGCCTTGTGCGGGTTGTTGGTGGCGATGAGGATCGTCGTGGGTCTGGCCACGTTTGCTTCGGTCACGGCTCAGGGGTCTCGCGGTTCGGGATGAGGACGAGTTGTGATGGGATCGGCGGTCCGGGTCGGCCGCCGATGCGTGGCCGGTAGAGCGCCCCGTTGGTCAGGTGGTATTTCAGGTCGTCGTGGCGCATGAGCGCCCTGACGCGCGGTGCGACGCGCTGCACGCCGGACTGGTCCACGTAGACGGCGTCGGGCCCGAACGCGCCGACCGTGACCATGCTCGATGCGGATGCGTGGTGGAAGTAGGCTTCATGCCCCCGCGCGCGGAGCAGCGCGCAGAAGTCGGCCGCGGCCTTTTTGTGTGCGCCCGGCACGTCGGTCAACTCGAAGACCGCGACCTCCAACGTGTACACGCCGTCGGCGTTGGTGAGCGCCCAGGCGGGATTCCCGACGTCGGGTGCCGGCAGTCTGACGCGGAGGGGATTCGGGAACATACGTCTCCCGTCGGGCGTGCCGAGGTCGGCGATGAGGCGCATGTCCGCGTAAAGCCTCGGGAACCGCCGGGATCTATCGACGTTTGCGTCGCCGCTGCGGTGATACCGGCCGTAGTAGAGGCGCGAGAACCCGTCCATATCGTTCCGGACGATGACCTGCTTCGGATCGATGCCGGGTGTCCGGCGGAGCGTTTCGGCGATCTGTGCGACGTGCTGTGCGGCGCGCGGGCCATCGAGCTCGAGGCATCTGATGGTCCACACAGGCCGGCTGCCGGGCGTCGCGCAGCCGCTTGCGGCGAGGACGGCGGACGCCATGAGCAAAGCGGGAAGCGGCGTGGACGGTGTCGACATCGATGCGTAAATCGGGCACCGGCGTGTACACGGACCGCGACCGGCGGTGTCGAACCGGCGGAACGTGGTGGCGGATCGGTGTCGCAGCGTCACGATGTCACCGGAGGCGCCGACGCAGGGCCTTGGCCTGTTCGGCGATCACGCGCTTCACACCGCGCGCGGCCAGGGTGAGCAGGCGGTCCAATTCCGGTTTTGTGAACGTGGCCTCTTCGCCGGTCCCCTGGATTTCCACGAAGCGTCCCGACGCGGTCATGACGATGTTCGCGTCGACGTCGGCGGCGAGGTCCTCTTCATAGTTGAGGTCGAGCAGCATGCGACCGCTCACGCGACCGACGCTTACGGCCGCGACGGCCTCGCGGATCGGCGAGCGTGGGATGAGTTTGTCGCGCACAGCGACGCGGACCGCGTCGCACAGGGCGACATACGCGCCGGTGATGCTTGCGGTTCGTGTGCCCCCGTCGGCCTGAAGGACGTCGCAATCCAAAAGGATCGAGTTCTCGCCGAGGCGTTCAAGGTCAACGATGGAGCGGAGCGATCGGCCGATGAGGCGCTGAATCTCCTGGGTCCGGCCGTCGACCCGCATGCGGTTTCGGCGACGGCGCGTGCCCGTGGAAGCGGGCAGCATGTCGTACTCGGCGGTGACCCATCCGCTGCCCTGCCCCGTCTTCCACCTCGGGACGCCGGTCTCCCACGTCGCGGTGCAGAGCACGTGCGTATCGCCCGCGCGAACGAGTACGGATCCGGCCGCGTGTTTCGTAAAACCGCGGATGATTTCGATGGGTCGAAGGTCGGTCGCTCGTCGCCCGTCAGGTCTCGCCACGCAAGGCCCCCGGAAACACACTCGTGGATCAGCGCAGGCGACTCTAGGGGGCACGGCGCGCCGCGTCAACCGATCGCGCGTTGGTACGCGCGCAGGCAGCGCGCCGACCGCGGCCCCGTCGCGCGGAACGAGATGTTCCTCGCGGTCGCACCGGTCGGATGCAGCGCCACCCAGAGGCAGTCATCGTCCATGACGGGCCCGACGCGGTCGGCCCACTCGACCACCACGGCTGCGTCATTACGCGCGAACTCGTCGAACCCGAGCGCGAGCAGGTCGTCGGGACCCGTGAGGCGGTACGCATCGACGTGGTAGAGCACGAGCCTTCCTGGGTATTCGTGGACAAGTGTGAACGTCGGACTCGTGACATGGGGCGGTCCGCCCGTGGTGTTCGCCGACGGATCGATGCCGCGCGCATTGCCAGCGGCGATGCCTTTCACGAGCTGTGTCTTGCCGGCGCCGAGCGGTCCGGTGAGCCCGATCGACATGCCGCCGGAAAGTGCGCGTCCGAGCGCGGCACCGATGGCGAGCGTGTCGGCGGCGGATGCGCTGCTGTGGGTTGCCGTGATCGCGGCGTTCATCGGTGCACGTAGCCCAGCGGCGGCAGCGGCTCGATCGCGCCGGACACGCGGCGCAGCGAGAGGCCCGCATCGGTGATGCTGCCGATTCGGTACAGCTTTGTGGTGTCGGGGTCACCCTTCGTCGCAACGTCGCATGTGTCACCGTCGGTCGACACACCGGCGGCGTCGGCGATGTCGGGGGACACCGCCAACAGCAGCTCGAAGTCCTCGCCGTCACCGAGCACGTGTTCGAGCGTTGGTCGGCCACTGCGTCGGGCCGAGCGGTGCGCGTCATCGCTTGCGACGCGTTCGAGCAGCGACTCGTCAACCATCGCCCCGAGGTCGGACGCGTCGCACAGCCGCCGCAGGTCCAATGCGACGCCGTCACTGATATCCATCATCGCGTGCAGCCGCCCCGCGAGCGCCGCCGCGAGCAGACGCGCCTCGCGGACCCGCGGCGTGAACCTCAGGTGACGGCCAAGCCGGCTCCCGCCGAGTCGACCTGTAACATACAGGCCGTCGCCGACGCGTGCACCGCTTCGCATCACGGGTCGGATGTCGGGGTACGGGCACGCCACGACGGCGATGTCGATGGCGAGCTTGCCGTTCCACGTCGTCGTGTCACCGCCGGCGACGGCGGTAGCGTACGCGGCGGCCATCGCGGCGATGCCGTCGAAAAGTCTGCGTGCGTCGGCGATCGGCCCGGCCGCGGGGAGCGCGAGCGACACGGTGATCGCGGTCGGCCGGACGGCCATGGCCGCACAATCGCTCAGGGCACACGCGGCGGCCTTTCTTCCAATGTCCGTGAGGTCATCGCGTGTCGTATCGAAGTGCACGCCGTCGAGAAGCATGTCGGATGCGACGAGGATCGGGCCGCCTGGTCCGTTCACGATCGCCATGTCGTCGCCGATGCCGCACAGCAGGGCCGGATGGCTGCGCTGCGTCCTGCGAAGCCACGCCACGAACTCGAGCTCGTTCGCCCGTTGTGTCATGCCGCGTATGATAGCTCGGATCGCCGTGTGGCGCAGGGGCGGTCGGTTTCCGGTGCGTCGTCGGTCGTTTTTCGGTGCGTCGGGGCCCGTTTCGCTGGTGGTCGCTGTGGGGAACATCGGCGGTATGGGCTCGGGCCGTGTTGTGGGTGGACGCGGCAGCACGGGTCCCATGTGGCCGGCCTCGCGTCCGTCTCGAACCGAACCGCTGCGGGCCGGCGTACGTATCGAATGCTGACCGGCCGCAGGGACGCTGCGGAGAAACCCGCAACATAATGCAACCCCGCGTGCGGCGGCGGCGTGCGGCGTCTCGCGGTGCGCGTACCATGTGCAGCATCAGCGGCGTTGTCGCTGTTTGACCGAGGGCGGCTGTGCGTATACTGCTGCTGGCCCGGCGGCTCGGCGATGGAGCGGTACGCGTGGCAACCCGTCGGGGCGCGGTTGGCGCGGTGTAACGTCAACCTTGAATCTGTGGGTTCTGCCCGGTGGGCGCCCCGTCTCTTTTGAGTTGGGCGACGACTATCCGGCCGACGCTGCGTGTCCCCCACGGCCCAAGCCATGGGACAGCCAACCCGCAAGTTTCCGTGATAGGGAATGCGCAACGAGAGGGAAGTGATGGCACATACACACCTCCAGGAGATTCAGGCCGAAACGACCAAGGCGAGCGGCCTGCTCATCGCGACGATGATGGGCGGCATGCTCGTCGTCAGCTCGTTTATCGTGGACCTCCCGCTCGTGGCGCGCGTGTTGTTTCAGCTCGAACCCGTAGCCGGTCCGGACGGTTACGCACACACGCCGTATTCGCAGGTGATCGCGCTGGTCGGGGCCGTGCTGCTCGGCGCGCCGCTTGTGTGGCACGCGCTGACGTGCCTCTGGCACGGTCACAGTCACATGGATGAGCTCGTGGCGCTGGCCGTCGTGGCGGCGATCGCGTTGGGCGAATACCAGGAGGCCGGCATCATCGCGTTCTTCATGATCATCTCGCAGCTCATCGAGACGCGTACGGCACTCGGGGCGCGGGCGTCGATCGAGTCGCTCGTCCGGCTCACACCGGTCGAGGCGCTGCGCGTTCTGCCCGATGGCACCGAGCAGGTGGTTGAGGCGAAGACGCTCGAGCCGGGCGAAGTGGTGCGTGTCAAACCGGGCGACAACATCCCGGCCGACGGCGAGGTGGTCGAAGGCGCATCGACGGTGAATCAGGCGAACATCACGGGCGAGTCGCTGCCGGTCGCGAAGTCCGTTGGGGCGGAGGTCTTCAGCGGCACAAACAACCTGACGGGCGCGCTCGATATCCGCGTGACCAAGGCGGGCAAGGACACGACGCTCGGGCGCGTCCAGGAGCTCATCCTCCTCGCGGAACGCAGCCGGAGCCCGTTCATGAGGATCATCGACCGGTACGCGGGTTGGTATACGCCCACGGTGGTCATGCTCGCGGGCATCGTGTGGTTCTTCAGTCAAGACAAGGCCGAGGGCGTCCAGAAGGCGATTGCGATGCTCATCATCGCGTGTCCGTGCGCGCTGGTGCTCGCGACGCCGACGGCGATGGTGGCCGCGCTGAGCTGTGCCGCCAGGCTCGGCATCCTCATCAAGAACGTCGTTCAGCTCGAATACGCCCGCACGCTGACGGCCGTCATCTTTGACAAAACCGGTACGCTCACGACCGGGGAGCTCTCCGTAACGCAGATGAAGCCCGCGCCGAACGTCGACGCCGCCGACATGCTCGCGACCGCGGCGTCCGTGGAACAGAACAGCAAGCACCCGGCCGCGCGTGCGATGGTGGCTGTGGCAAGGGAAGCCCGTATTGAGCTCGCCAGGCCCGATGCGTTCAACGAGGAGTCGGGGCAGGGTGTATCCGGCAAGCTCAACGGCGACACGATCCACGTCGGGCGCAGCAGTTGGCTCAAGGCATCCGGCGTCGACATGAGCGTCACGAAAGACCCGTCACTCGCAGAGCCGGAGGGCGTGAGCCTCCTGTACGTCGCGCGCAACGGCAAATGCCTGGGCTGGGTCGGGCTGGAAGACCGCACCCGGACGGAGGCCCGCGCGGCGATCGACGAGCTCCGAACCCTCAACATCCGGAACCTGTCGATGGTCACCGGGGACAAGTGGTCGGTCGCTCGGCGCGTCGGGTCCGAGATGGGGTGCACCGAGGTGCAGGCGGAGGTCCTGCCGGAGCAGAAGCTCGAGATCGTCGGCGACCTCCAGCGCCGCGGTCACCGCGTGGCCGTCGTCGGCGACGGCGTGAATGACGCCCCGATGCTCGCGGCCAGCGACCTGGGCATCGCGATGGGCGCCGCCGGCAGCGACATCGCGATTCACTCCGCGTCGGTCGCGCTTATGAACAACGACCTGAGCCGCCTGCCGTTTCTCATTCGCCTGTCTCGCGCGTCCACGCGCGTGGTCCGGCAAAACATCCTCTTCGGCGTCACGTTCATTGTGGTCATGATGTCGCTCGCCGCGGCGAACTGGCTCAAACCGACCGCGGCTGCCATGCTGCATACGGTCGCCGGCGCCGTCGTCATCTTCAACAGTGCCCGCCTGGTCCGGTTCGGAGAAGAGCGCGCGACCCCGACCCCCGCCACACCGGCCGTCCGCTATGAGCCGTCCACCGCATAGTGGCCCGCGCCATGCGTCCCC
>JBHHVO010000040.1:0-14354 GCA_046754365.1 Phycisphaerae bacterium
GGCGCAGGTCGATGCGGGCGCGATGCACGCGCTCGCGGAGCACGACGCGTTGGCGCGGGTGGCGCAGGCGGTGTACGGGTTGGCGTTCTACATCCGCAAGACGCTTGTGCCATCGGGGCTCGGGCCTATGTATGAGCTGCCGCCGCGTGCGGTGCTGCTCGGGCCCATGAGCTGGATCAGCGCGGTGGCCGTCGCGGCGGTTGCGGTGTTCGCGGTCCGCAGGCGGCGGCGCGTACCCGCGCTGGCGGCGGCGCTTGCGGCGTATGCGATCATGGTCGCGCCGGTTCTCGGGTTCGTGCAGAGCGGTCGGCAGCTCGTCGCGGATCGGTACAGCTATGTGTCGTGCCTGGGTTTCGCGGTCGTCGCGGCGGCGGGTGTGTTGACGTACTTGTCCCGGCCTGCGCAGCGGGCGGATCGGCGTCGGCGTGCGGTGGTGGGGCTTGTGGCGTGCGTCGTCGTCGCGGGGCTGTCGCGCGCGACGCTCTGGCAGACGGAGTTCTGGGACAATCCGGTCACGCTCTGGCACCGCGGTGTGCAGGTGAGCCCGGACAGCGCGATCGCCCACGTGAACTACGCGGACGCGCTCGCGACCACGGGTCACCCGCGCGCGATGCGGCTCTCCGTGAAACACTACCGGCGCGGCCTCGAGCTCGATCCGACGGACGACATCGCGCTCGCCCACCTCGCGCGGCTCCTGGCGTTCACCGGTGAGACTACGGCGGCGATCGGCGCGTACCGGCGCGCCCTTGTGCTAAACCCCGACCGGCGCGGTACGCCGCTCGCGCTCGCGCGCCTGCTGGTCCGCCGCCACGGGCCGCAGGACATTCGCTGGGCGCTTCTCGCGCTGCGTGACACGCTCGAGCGGCACCCGGACGACATCGATGCGATGCTCTACCTCGCGGAGCTGCTCGCGACGGCGGGCGACGCCGCACTCCGCGACGGCGGCGAGGCGGTTCGCTGGGCCACCCACGCGAGCGAAGCGCGCGGCGGCAACGACCCATCCGCGTTGCGTACGCTCGCGACGGCGTACGCCGAGGCGCGGCGGTTCGACGACGCCGTCGAGACGGCGGAAAAGGCGCTGCGCCTCGCGCGCCTCGCCGGCGCCCCCCCGCTCGCGGCCGACATCGACCGGCGCATCACGCTCTTCCGGCAGGAAAAACCCTATCACGCGGAGTAGTCCGCGGAGTCGTCCGTCCCCCACCCTTCGCTGCGCGAAGGATGGGGCACCCGCGCGCTGTGCAAAGATGGGGCACGCACGCCCGGCGCCGCACCCGCGCGAACGAACCACATGTAGCAGCAAGACTGACCTACGCCGGACGTCACGCACCGGTCCGCAGCGCGTCGTCGCGGACGTCGGTGACGAACATGTGGCCGGGGTCGTGCGTGATCGCGATCGCCGGCCTGGCGTGCACGATCGCCTCCATCGGCGTCACGCCGCACGCCCAGAAGACCGGTAACTCATCATCGTGTACCGTCACGGCGTCGCCGAAGTCCGGGCGGGATATGTCGGCGATGCCGATCGCGTCCGGTGCGCCGACGTGCAGCGGGGCGCCGTGCACACGGGGATACGCGGCGGTGACGCCGTGCGCCGTCTCCGCTTGCCGGGCGGTCATCGGCCGCATCGAGACGATGAGTGGTCCGTGAAACGCGCCCGCGGGTTCGCACGCGATCGACGTCCGGTACATCGGCACGTTGCGCCCCTCTTCGATGTGCCGCACGGGCAGCCCGGCCGCGAGCAGTGCTGCGTCGAACGTAAACGAGCAGCCGATAAGGAACGCAACACAATCGTCGCGCCAGTACGGCGCGATCGACGTGACCGTGGCCGTATGAACGCCGCGTACGTACACGCGGTACGCGGGAAGATCGGACCGCACGTCGGCGCCCGGCGCGAGCGCGGCCGGTTCCCAGCACCCGGGGGGTGTGACGTCAAGCAGCGGACACGGCCGGGGATTCCGTCGGCAGAATGCGTGAAAGTCGTCGGCGTCGTCCGCACGCAGCACGACGAGATTCGCCTGCGCCCAGCCCATCGCGACACCGGCGGTGGGTCCGACGAACCGGCCGGCGCGGCACAACGCGCGGATGTCCGTGCCGGTCATGTGTGCGTAGGCGTCGGTGCTCATGTCGTGTGTCGTGGGTGCAGCGCGTTACGCGCGTCGCCGGTCCGACTCCCGGCCAGGCCGTGCGTGATCGCGTCGGCCGTCAACCCGCACACGCGTGCGACCACAATCGTCGCGAGGATGTTTTCGGCGAAGACGTCGGCGTGTTCCGGGCGCGCGCCGCGGCCGCTACGCGTGTCAATATCCAACGAGACGCGTTCCGTCTCGCCCGCGACATTGAGACACGCACCGCGATCGACGAGCCACGCCCCGCGGTCCACCGGCTGCGTCTTTGATACGAAGAACGTGCGACCCTCGTGCTTGCGCGCCAGCGACCGCACGCGCGCGTCGTCATAGTTGAGCACGAGGACGTCGTCCGGGCGCTGATTCATGAAAACACGGCTCTTGATCCGCGCGTATTCCGCCGGCGTGCCGTGTCGGTCCATGTGGGCGTCCTCGATGTTGAGGATGACGGCGACCGCCGGCCGGAACGACACGACCGTTTCAAGCTGGAAGCTCGACACGGCGATCGCGATCGCCGGCGCGGCGACGGCGCCGGGTGCGACGGTGCCGCGCCGTTGCGTCGCGCCGCCCGCGTCCGCACTGCAGCCCGCCTCGGCGCCATCCGCGCCAGCCCGCGTGTCAACATCGCATTCCGGTATGCAGCGTGTCACTGCGCCGTGTCCCCCCGCTCCGCGCGCCGCCGCGCCGGGCATCTCCGCGTCGAGCACCAGCGCCGACAGCGGCCGGCCGCGGTTGCCGCCGATCGCGAGCGACCGGCCCGCACGTTCGAAGACGCGCCGCAGCAGCTCGACTGTAGTGCGTTTGCCGATCGTGCCCGTGACCGCGATGAGCGGCCGGTCGCCAAGCTGATACGCCATTTCGAGTTCGCTCATGACCGGCACGCCGCAATGGTGCAGTTCGTTCCGGATCGTCGCGTCGGGCCGGACGCCCGGACTCGTCACGACCAGGTCGCACGCCCGCAGAAACCCGATCGTGTGCCCGCCCGTCTCCACACCGGCAAGCCGCACGGTCCCCGTCAGGGCAATCCCGCCGGCGTCGGAGACACACACGCGGTGACCGCGCGCCGCGAGCAGGGTCGCCGCCGCGCGACCGGTTTCGCCGTACCCGAGCACGCCCACGAGCAACGCCCTGGCGGACGCGAGCGGCGACGGCGCGATCTGCCGGCGGATGTTTTCGAGCATGCGCACGCTGTCGGCGAGCGGCACACCGTCCACCGTGGCCTCGCGCCGGTGCGTTACGCCGTCCACGGCGCCGCCCGCCGCGACGGCACGCTCGATCGTCTCCGCCGCAGCGGCGGCGGTGGGCAGCAGATCACGGTCGACGAGCACAGACAGCGCACCGGCCAAACCGTACGCACCCCAATTCGAAACGCCCGCCGCGATGCAAAAATCCGTGAGCACCGTCGAAGCGATCGCGGCACCGTGATCGATCGTGTCGGACGCGTCCGCAAAGACCCGTGCCATGCCGATCTCATTGCCGCCGTCGCCGATGCCGATGGTCGTGATGCCGCGTCGACCGGCTTCGATAAACAGCTCGTCCAGCGGCGCGGTCGTGTCGGTCACGTCGACGCCGCGCATGTTGCGGTATCGCCCGTCGCGTGCCCGCCCGACCCGCTCGATCGACACGAGATGCGTCGCTTCGCTGTCATCGAGATACCGCGCGACGTCAAGCAGCGGCGTCAGCCCGATCGCGTCGAAGAGCGGCGCGTTCCACGCGTCCGTGATGTAGTCCACGTCGATCCCGAGTTGCACCAACGCGTCGCCCACGACCTTCGCGCCGGGTGGGCCGTCCGTCTCGGCCGCGCCGACCTCGGGCACGTAAAACCCGCTCACGATGCCGACGCGCTTCGCGAGCCGCAGCGACTGCGCCGCGAGCCGCAACTGCCCCGCGACGACGAGCGCGAACACGTTCCGCCCACCGGGGTCCCGGGCGATGAGGTTCTCGATCGACGCGATCCGTGGATTCATGGTTGACCCTGCGCTACGTCACGGCGCCATACCCGCCGCCGCCGGGCGTCTCGATCGTCAGGTGATCGCCCGGTCCGACGCGGACCTGCGCGATGCCGGGCAGCACGTCGGCCGTATCCGCACCCGCCCGGTGCAGGCGGTTCCGCCCCGGTGCGCCGGGCGCACCGCCCGAAACGCCATACGGCGCCGTCGTGCGACGCTGACTGATGATCGACACGTCGAGCGGTGCGAGAAACGCAAGCTCACGCACGACGCCGTCGCCGCCACGAAACCGCCCCGCGCCGCCGGACCCGCGCCGGACCGCGAACCGCACGACGCGCACGGGATACCGGGATTCCAACACCTCCGGGTCGGTCAGGCGCGTGTTGGTCATGTGTGTATGCACCGCGTCGGCGCCGTGGAATCCCGGCCCCGCGCCGGCGCCGCCGCAAATGGTTTCGTAATAGCCGAACGTCGCGTCGCCCACCAGGAGGTTGTTCATCGTACCCTGGGCGGCCGCGACGACGCCGAGTGCGCCCAGCACGCAATCGACGACACGCTGCGACGTCTCGACGTTACCGCCCGCCACGGCCGGGCACCGCGCCGGATCGTCATCACGCGGCGGATTGAGCAAGCACACGGGCAGGTGGATCGTCACCGGCTGCAACACGCCGCCGTTGAGCGGGATGTCGTCGTCGATGAGGCAGCGCAAACAATAGAGCACCGCGCTGCGGACGATCGATGGGTTCGCGTTGAGGTTGCCCGGAAGCACGCCGCCCGTGCCGCTGAAGTCGAACGTCGCGCGGTCGCCGTCGATCGTAACCGCAAGCCGGATCGCCGAGCCGTCGTCCAGCGTATCCTCAAAACGGTGGACGCCGTCGGGGAGGCGCGCCAGCGCGGCGCGCATCTTCCGCTCGGCCGCGGTCTGAATGTGCGCCATGTACGCGTGCACGACGTCGACGCCATAGCGCTCCACCATCGCCAGCAGATCACAGACGCCGCGCCGGTTCGCCGCGACCTGCGCGACGATGTCGGCGACATTGTCGTCGACCGCGCGTGACGGATACCGCCCCCGAGACAGGCGCCGCCGCAGCGCCGCGTCTTGCGGCCGCCCGTCGACGAGCCACGGCATCGCGGTGATGAGCACGCCCTCATCCGCGAGCGACGTGGAATCCGGCGGCATGGAACCGGGCCGGCTCCCGCCGATCTCCGCGTGGTGCGCGCGGCTCGCGACAAAGAACATGAGCCGCTCGCCCGCCGCATCGTGCACCGGTGTCACGACCGTGACATCGTTCAGGTGCGACCCGCCGCGATACGGATCGTTGGTGATGTAGACGTCGCCCGGCGCCAGGTGTGGGACATCTTCGATGAGCGCCTTGACGCAGTCGCTCATGCCGCCCAGGTGCACCGGGATGTGCGGCGCGTTCGCCACGAGATCGCCCGACGGCGTGAAGACCGCGCACGAGAAGTCGAGCCGCTCCTTGACGTTTGTCGACAACGACGTGCGGCGCAGCGTCTCGCCCATCTGCTCCGCGATCGCGGCGAACTGATTGTGAAACAGCTCGAGCTGCACCGGATCGACGTCCGCCGACACCGCCTCGCGCGCCGCGGGACCCTGCACATCCGTCAATTCCAGGTCGCCCGTCGGCATCACGCACAACCGCCAGCCCGGCGCCACCACGGTCGTACTCGTCGCGTCGATCACGATCGCCGGACCCGTCAGACGCGCACCGATCGCAAGCTCGTCGCGCGCGTGGACACCCACGCGGCTCGACACGCCGTCGAACACCGCATCCACCTCGCCATATCGGCCGCACCGCGCACGCGGCGCGGCCGATCCCGACGCGTCGTACGCCTTCGCCCTGGGCACCGGCGCCTGCGGGGCGGCGTCGACGCTCGTCCACGCGTCCGCGTCATCGTCCCGGGCGGTCAACTCCACCCGCACGGTCCGCACCACGACAGCACGCCCGTCGTGGACGTATCCGTACACCGTTTGGTGGCGCCGCTCGAACCGTGCACGCATCGACGCGAGCGGTTCGGCGTCGATCGTGATCAAGCCCACTTCCCCGGCGTACGCGAGGTCGATCGTCCGCACCGGCGTCGCGCGTTCGTCCGGTCCGACACCCTCGGCGGCCAGCTTGCACGCCAGATCGGCGCGGATGGATTCGAACAACGGCGCGAGCGCGCCGCGGACCGCGTCGCGCACGTCGATCTCCACACTTCGTTCGCCGATCCGTTTCATCGCGGCCACGCCGATCCCGACCGCGCTCAACACACCCGCGAACCGGCTGATGAGCACGCGCGACATCGACAGCGCCCGCGCGATCGCACACGCATGCTGCCCACCGGCGCCGCCGAAGCACGCCAGCGCATACCCCCGCAGGTCATAACCCTTCGCCACGGAGATCCGCCGGATCGCCGCGGCCATGTTCGCGTTCGCGATCCGCACGCACCCTTCCGCCAGCGCCGCGCGCGTCAGCGCCGACCCCGTCGCACGGTTCACGTCATCGCACAACGCGTCGACGACCCGCCGCGACGCCGCGACGTCCAACCGAAACGGAAAGCACGCCGGTGGTATCCGACCCAGCACGACGTTCATGTCCGTGAGCGTCGCCGGGCCGCCGCGGCCATAACACGCCGGTCCGGGATCCGCGCCGGCGCTGCCCGGACCGACCGTAAGTTTCTGCCCGTCGAACGCGCAGACGCTCCCGCCGCCGGCGGCCACCGTCTCCACCGCGAGCATCGGCGTCATAATCCGCACGCCGGCCTTGACCGTCTCGTGCGTGTACGCAAACGGCCCATCGACGCGTGACACGTCCGTGCTCGTACCGCCCATGTCGAACGCAATAACCTTGTCGGCGCCTGCGCGGCGCGAGACGTGTGCACAGCCCACGACGCCGCCGGCGGGACCGCTGAGCACGGTGTCCTTACCCGACACGGCCGATGCGTCGACCAGACCGCCCGTGCTCGTCATGAGCTTGAGGCACGCGTGCGGCAGCGACCGGCGGATCGACGCGACGTACCGTTCGATCACCGGACCGAGGTACGCGTCGACGACCGTTGTGTCACCGCGTGGCACGATGCGCTGCAGGCGCGACACGCGCGACGACACGGCCACATGCGCGAAGCCGACACGCGACGCGATGCCCGCCACCAGGTCCTCGTGCGCGGGGTTGACATGCGCGTGCAACAGACACACGGCCACCGCCTCCACGCCGTCTGCCGCCAGCGCCGCGAGCTGCCGCCGCACGACCGCCGCGTCGGGCGCACGTAAGACGTTGCCCCGGGCATCGATGCGCTCATCGATCTCGACCACACGCTCCGCCAGTTCGTCGCGCTTGTGGATGTTGAGTTCAAAGAGCTTGGGCCGGTCCTGATCACCGATCGTGAGCATGTCGCCGAGCCCCTTCGTCGCGATCAGGGCGGTCCGCGCGCCGCTCCGCTCGAGCAGCGCATTGGTCGCGCGCGTCGTGCCGAGCCGGACATCGACGACACCGATCGGATCGCCGAGCCGCACGCCCATGACATAACGGATCGCCACGACCGGCGCCGGCTCGGCACACCGCAGCTCGTAACTACATCCCACCGGGAACCTCACGCCCGTGCCGGCGGCGTCCTGGTGCGGCGGGGGATCGGCTGGCACCGCCAGCGCCGGCACAAGCCTGAGCATCCCCGCACGCCCGTCGAACCCGACGACTTCCGATTCGGCGATCACGCCGCCTGCGCCATCGACAACGGCCAGCGTATACCCCACCCAATGCCCGTCCGGATCACCGACGCGGGCCGCGTCTTGAATGCGATCGGTGGTCGTGCCGGCACCGGCGACACCGCGCACCGCGCCGCTGCTGAGCAGCTTGTGCATCACGACGCCCCCGTCGGGGCGACGCGCCACGACATCGGTGAACGTCCCCCCAACGTCAATCGCAAACCGCCAACACGCCGTGCCCATGGCCGAAAGCATAGCCCGCCCCCCGTGTCGCGACCAACCGGCTTCGTGAACACGCCGCGCGACGCGTGGCTCACCGCATCAGCCGTGGGTGCCCCGGGCAAGCCGTGTGTGGCATGGGCCGGCAGCAGCTTGCCCGTGTCTCCAAGAGTCCGCGGCGCACGGCCCAACGCGTTGGCCCGTGCCACCCGCCCCCGCGGGCTAAGCCGATCCGGCTTCGCCTATTCCCATTCGATCGTGGCGGGCGGTTTCGAGGAAATGTCGTACACGACGCGGTTCACCGCCCCGACCTCGTTGATGATGCGCGTCGAGATCCGACTCAACAGGTCGTGGTCAACGTGGACCCAGTCGGCGGTCATGAAGTCCGCGCTCTCGACGAATCGCACGGCCACGACGTGTTGCCCCGCGTACGTCCGGTCGTCACCCATCACGCCGACCGTATGGATCGGCAGCAGCACGCCGAACGCCTGCGCGATCTTCGGGTACCACCCCGCGGCGCGGACCTCTTCGAGGATGATGTCGTCCGCCGCCTGCAACACCGCGAGCCGCTCGCGCGTCACCTCGCCGAGGATGCGCACCGCGAGCCCCGGCCCGGGAAACGGATGCCGCCACACGATCTCATGCGGAAGCCCGAGGTGCTCGCCGACGCGGCGTACCTCGTCCTTGAACAGGTCGCGAAGCGGCTCGATGAGCTCAAACCCGAGCTCGGCCGGCAGACCGCCGACGTTGTGGTGCAGCTTGATGTTCGCGGCCTCGCCGCTGTGGCCGTGGCCCGATTCGATCACGTCCGGATACAGCGTGCCCTGTGCCAGGAACTTGGCACCTCGCACGCGCCGGGCCTCATCCTTGAACACCTCGATGAACTCGTGCCCGATGATGATCCGCTTCTGCTGGGGGTCCACCACGCCGGCGAGCTTGTCGAGAAACCGGTCCCGCGCGTCCACGACGTGGAGGTCGATCTTGAAATGCCGGCGAAACGTGTCATCGACCAGCCCGGCCTCACCCGTTCGCATCAGACCGTTGTCTACGAAAATGCACGTGAGCCGATCGCCGACCGCCTCGTGGATGAGCGCGGCCGTCACACTGCTGTCCACACCGCCCGACAACCCGCAGATCACGCGGTGCTGGTCGCCCACCCGACGCCGGACCGACGTGACCGCGTCGCGCGTGACGTGGCTCACCCGCCAGTCGCCGGTGCAGCCGCACATATCGTAGAGAAAGTTGCGGATGATCTGACCGCCGGCGGCCGTGTGCGTCACCTCGGGGTGGAACTGGACACCGCAAAACCGGCGGCTCCGGTGCCGGACCACCGCGTACGGGCACGACGGCGTTCGCGCGAGCGGCTCGAAATCGCTGGAGAGTCGTTTGACCACGTCGCCGTGGCTCATCCACACCGTCGTCTGATCCGGGACGTGCGCGAGGATTTCGCCGGGTGTCGTGACGGCGAGCTGCGTCCGGCCGAACTCGCTCGACGTGCCCGCCTCCACGCCGCCGCCAAGCATGTCGCACGCGAGCTGCATGCCGTAACAGATCCCCAGCATCGGCAAGTCCATGTCCATCACGTCGCGGCGGCATCGCGGCGCGTCGGGCGCATACACGCTCGCCGGTCCGCCGGACAGGATGAGCCCGACGGTGTTCGCCGCGCGGAGTTCATCCACCGTCACGTCCGGCGCGACGATGACACCATGCACGTGGTTGTCCCGCACGCGGCGCGCGATCAACTGTACATACTGGCTACCGAAGTCAAGAATCGCGATCGTCGACCGTTGCATCAGCTACGCACCCGCCTCCGTACCCGCGCACCCGCTACCGCTATCGTACGTATCCACCCGGTTCGCGCCTCGCCGAACCCCGACCGGAACCGATGGACGATCGTGCCCCATCCTGGCCCAGCCAGGGTGGGGGACGGACCCGGACGCCAGCCGGTGTGGCCACGCGACGCGACGCACGGGACACCCGTGCTCACGGTCCATCAAAACCCGTTCCATGATCACACCGAAGACGCCACCCCCGGCGCGAAAAACCATAGCTGCAGCGCGTCCACCACCACCCGGTGCAACCCCGCGAGCCCGTAATACCACGCCGCCGAACACGCCGCCACGACCACCGGCGCCCCCACCGCCAGCCACACCACAACGCGCCAACGGGTCGGCGGCGGCGCCGTCGCGCCGAGGCGGATCAGCCAGAACCACCACGCGCAAGCACCGACCGCCGCCACCGCGACGGCCGCCCACGTAAGCCCCACGGACGACGGGTACCAACGCCACCGCGCCATCGCCCCCATGTGGCTCACCGACAGCATACCCGCAAGACCCGCCGCAACCAGAAACGGCACAACACCGACCGTACTATAATGGATCGCCGCCGTCATCCGGCGCTCCCCGCGAAACGCCGCCGTGTGCGCCGCCGTCACACCCGCCTGAATCAACACCAGCGCCACCCACGCCAACACGATCCCAGCCACCATCCCCGACACCACCGCCAGCGCCCCCTGCGGAACATTCCACCACAAGTCCACGGCAACATCGCGCGGAAGCTCCAGCGGGATCGGCCGCGGCGCCTCCGCCGCGTGAACCCAACCCTGCCCCACCGGCGGGATCGCACGCGTCTTGGCGAGCGCCGCCGGCGCCGGCACCCATGCCCAGCCGACCTGCACCGCCCGAAGCACACCCAAGCCGACCGCAAGCAGCGCCACGTTCATCCGAGCGAAACGCCGCGACGCCGCCGATGCCCGCATCATCGCGACGTGCTTGAGCCGGCCCGTGCCCGCGAACCAGATCCACTCGTACATCGTCCCGGCGCCGCGCCGGCCGCATGCATACGCCCGGGCGTACGGCGTCACGTCCGCGCCGGTCACGCGGTCGTCGCCGAAGCGGCACCCACACAGCGGGCATTGCGCCGGCGCCGGCTCGCTCAGACGATGTCCGCACGCCGGGCAGCGTCGAACACGCGTCTGCCCGTCGTGTTGAGATGGTCGCGGCGCACGTGTCACGCCACCCAGTGTAGGCCGTCACCCCGAAGAAGTGTAGGCGGTGCCCCCGACCCTCGCGTTACCCCCCGTCGATTCCGCCCGCCCCGACAAGAGACGCACCGGCGCTGGGGAACCATGTCACGGAATGCAACCCCCCAGCAGCACCGAGACGGCGTCGTCGTCACGGTCCACCACGGCCAGGTCCAGATCCCCATCGCCGTCCAGGTCGCCGATCGACACGGATTCAGGTGCATGCCCCACCCCATACAGCGCATCACCCGCAAACGTCCCGTCGCCGAGGTTCACCAGCACCGACACGGTGTTGCCACTCCCGGAAACCCCACGTGTGGCCACGGTGACGTCGACGTGTCCGTCCCCGTCCAGGTCCCCGACCGCCACCGACACAGGCCCAACACCCACGCCGTACGGCACGCCCGCCGCGAACGTCCCGTCCCCCTGGTTCATCAGCACCGACACGCTGTCGCTCAAGAGGTTCGCGACCGAGAGGTCGAGGTCCCCGTCACCGTCCAGGTCTCCAAGCCCCACCGAAAACGGCGTGTCACCCACCCCGTACACAACATCGTCCCCGAACGTCCCGTCCCCATCGTTGAGCAGCACCGACACGTCGTCGCCCGAGCTGTTCGCCACCGCCAGGTCCGGGTAGCCGTCCCCGTCCAAGTCACCCATCGCCACCGATCGCGGACCATACCCGACGCCGTACAGCACGTGCCCCGCAAACGTCCCATCGCCCAGGTTCACGAGGACCGACACGGTCGCATCACCCCCGTTCGCGACCACGACGTCCACGTCGCCGTCCCCCTCCACGTCACCGAGCGCCACCGACAAAACCCCATCACCCGCATCGTAGAACACCGCGTCCGCGAACGTGCCGTCCCCCGCGTTCAACAGCACCCCGACGTTGTCGCCGCCGGGGCAATACCCGCTACCCGCCACCACCAGGTCCAGATCCCCATCGCCGTCCAAATCGCCGATCCCCACCGAATCAGGGTGCTGACACGTCCCGAACACCACATCCTCTGAGAACGTGCCGTCCCCCGCGTTCAACAGCACCGACACGTGGTCACCTTCAACGTTCGTCACCGCCAGGTCGGCGTCGCCGTCCCCATTCAGGTCACCGATCGCCACCGACCCGGGCTCATCGCCCACCCCGTAGCGCGCATCCTCCGCGAACGTCCCATCCCCGCGATTCATCAGCACCGACACCGTGTCGCTCGAAAAGTTCGTCGACGCCAGGTCGACGTCCCCGTCGCCGTCCACGTCACCCACCGCCACCGACAAAGGCTCATGACCCACCCCGTACGGAACATCCGCCGCGAACGTCCCATGCCCGTCGTTCAACAGCACCGACACCGTGTCGTCGGAAAAGTTCGTCACGGCCAGGTCGACGTCGCCGTCACCGTCCACGTCGCCGATCGCCACGCGCCGGGGGAAGTCGCCGACCCCGTAGAGCACATCATCGCCGAACGTCCCGTCACCAAGGTTCAGCAACACCGAGACACTGTCGCCGACGCGGTTCGCCACACCCAGGTCGACGTCACCGTCGCCGTCCAGGTCCCCCATCACCACCGAGACCGGCCCGTCACCCGCCCCGTACACCACGTCCTCCCCGAACGTCCCTTCCCCCAGGTTCAGGAGCACCGAGACGTCATCGCTCGATGCGTTCGCCACCGCCAGGTCCGCGTCGCCGTCCCCGTCCAGGTCACCCACCGCCACCGCGAACGCGCTGTCACCCGCCCCATACACCACATCGTCCGCGAACGTGCCGTCACCGTTGTTGAGCAGCACCGAGACGGAACCACTACCACCCTCGCTCGAGAACCCGCTGTTCGCCACAACCATGTCGAGGTCGCCGTCGCCGTCCAGATCGCCGACCGCCACCCAGCGCGGCATCTCACCCGCCCCGAACGGCACACCATCCGCGAACGTCCCGTCCCCTTCGTTCAGCAGCACCGAAACGTTGTCGCTGTCGCGGTTCGCGACCGCCAGATCCACGTCGCCGTCCCCGTCCAGGTCGCCCAACGCCACCGACACGGGCGCATCACCCGCCGCGTACACCACATCATCCGCGAACCGCCCATCCCCCTCGTTGACCAGCACGGACACGCCGTTGCTCAGCCAATTCGCACCGACTAAGTCCGCGTCGCCGTCGCCGTCCACGTCCCCGATCACCACCGACGCGGGACCATCACCGACCCGAAACGCGCGATTCCCGAAAACCCTGGATCCCAGCGCAACGCCGAAAACACGCTCAAACGCACCGAAGTCGCGCACATCCACGTCGCCGTCCGCGTCAAAATCCACCGGCCCACACGCGCCGGGCCCGAACGCCTCACCAGGACCCGAAACACAAGCCGCAAACAACGCGTAGTCCGAAAGGTCCACCGCCGTGTCACCGTCCAAATCGCCGTGGAAACACTGGGCCCGCGCGACCGATACGCTTGCCGACACCGTCACCGCAACCACACCCGCCAACGCCACCGCGTACCCGACATGAGCAACCCATCGAACGCCGCCCGCGCGTCGCGCCAACGCCCCGCCCGACTGTGACACCACCTTCCCGCCTGCCCGCGCGACCCGCCCCCAGCCGCCCGCCTGTGGACCCGGCTTCCCCCCGCCACCCCGTGGGACGCCACCCCGTGGGACCGGCGTCCAGCCGGTCAATTGCGCCCCCGGCCTCCACCCGCCAGCCCGTGGGACGCCAGCCCGTGGCCCGCCACCCTGTGGGACCGGCTTCCAGCCGGTCAACCGCGCCCCCGGCTTCCACCCGCCACCCGGTCGGACCGGCCTCCAGCCGGCCAGTGCATGACCCATCGGCCCACCACCGGTGCAGCCGACCAGGTCGCCCACCCGCATCTTGCCGGTGACGACACGACCTTCCATCCCGTGCGCAACCTCCTCCAACCGCCTGCTACGCCGATTCATGGTGCCCACCTCCGTAATGAGTGTAATCCGTGCGATGCGTGTGATGGCTGCGATGTGCATGCGACATGCGGTCTACTCCGGTCAGCCCGACCGAACGAGCAGGGTAACATCGACAAGTCGTGCATCCCATGGTGTACGCCCGGCCCCCCGCCATGGTTCGGTTTGCCCACCCGCGGACAACCGGACCGGCCCCGCCGCACCCCGCAGACCCCCAGGCGTAACACGCTGTCTAAATACGCGTGCCGGAGTATTCCGACAGGCGTTTTGCCGGCGCCTTCGGTCTCCGTACCCTACGCTCCGAGCCCGAAAACTACGCTTCGTGATCGCGCGGCTCAGCGCGGGTGCCCCATCCTTCGCGCAGCGAAGGGTGGGGGACGGACTCATCCCGGCCAGCACAATCCCTAATCCGGCACCGTCATCGCGCGTTG